>JAUUSJ010000358.1 GCA_030841965.1 Blautia sp. | reverse complement strand
TCTATCGTTTTTAGAGGACATATGGACGGACTCTCTTCGCTGTGTACTGGCAAAACACTAGTATTATTTCTGGCTGCATACTGGTAGAATACTAATGTTATTACTGGCTATGTGCTGACAAAACACCATAAAATTCTCTTTTAGTAAAAACAACTACTACATAGTTTCAATATAAGTTCCTCGCTTTTTTACTTACAAAAATTTTACGCTGTTTTTCCCAATAATACACTCCCAAAAGAACCAAGATTCCAAATATACAATTTCAAAAATACATAATCCTAAGAACGCAAAATCAAAAAAAGAGAGCATCACCTTATTTCGACCATGCTCTCCTCTTTATCTATACTACGAAAGTACTAAATTATTCTCTTTAATCAACCGCTGTGCTATCATTCGATTAATCTTTTGATTTATCACAACCGTTTGATTGCCTCTCTTATACTTTTTATGGCTTCCCTTTGCAGAAACAAATTCAAATCCATTCTTTAATAAAATCTTGGTAAATTCCTTTCCATTATATACCTTCATCTTTTTTCCTGACATCTTATCACTCCCCTGAAATACTGTCATATCAACTTGTATCATATTGTCTGCATCTACAGACATGTCAGTTTGCTAAGTTTCTATCCTTTATACCAATCATTCTACCTCAATTCTATCTCTTCTCCATCTCCCTTCTCCCAAATACTTTCTATAATTTGTCCAAATTTTCTCATATTCTTTCTCGAAACAATCTGTTCTCTCAAACCTTGATACTTACTACCTTAAACAATATAAGTATCCCCTCTTCTCTCTCCTTATGAACATAATTATATTAAAAATACCTCCAAAACACAAGAAACCCAATTTCAGTACTTTTACCAATCCCTTCTGTCAAACCTACTTATATCTTAATATCTGACATATAGAAATCCCACTCCTTTAGGTATGAAATAGGTAGCATAAAATAAATGTACGATAACATAAAATTTATATTTATTAGATGATTTTGGTATAATGGAAACAGATGTAGATAGATTGTGATTTAGACTGCCATTATGAAACAATGCTATCGACTTTTCAAAAATATCACCCTAAACACTTAACAAATCATATCGTTTAGAAATTACATTCATTGACAACAATACCTTAGTTGGAACAATAAAAGAAATAAATTTTTCTGAACTACAAAAGAAAACATAAAAACAAAGAAAAATAAAAATATAAACACAAACATATCACTTAATAAAATATAAGTATTAATACAACAATATTATCTTAGCCAACACCCAGCCAAGAGAACAAACAAGGATATCCTCTGAAAACGATAGAGAGTGGAGCGATTTTTCGATATACTTAGCTTTGC
>JAUUSJ010000357.1 GCA_030841965.1 Blautia sp. | reverse complement strand
TGGTCATGGGATTCACAGGAAAGAAAGCCCTAGAATGGAAATTGAAATATATAAAAGCCTTCCACCAAATGGAGGACATGATAAAACAGACTGCTACCAAAGAATATATAAAAGCAAGAAAGGATGGAAAATTAACCAGAAAGCAAGAATCGGATGTGCTCAAAGACTTAGTCGAATATGCAAAAGGGCAAGGGAGCAAGCACCCCGAAAAGTTGTATGTTGTCTACAGCAACCTCGCAAATAAAACCGTAGGCATCCAAAATCGTAGGTTTGCCACTCCAAGCCAATTAAGAAATCTCGCCCTTGTAGAATCCATTATGATGCATACTATCCAGCTAGATATCAAAAGACAGATGCATTATAAGGATATCTACAAAGATTGTAAAGCCAAAATGGAAACCTTGTCAAGTATTTCCTATTTGGCAATCTAAAGTATTTTTCAAAAAAGAAAGGAGAAAAGAAAATGAATTTTGAGGAGTTAAGAGAAGCGATAGCAACAACGCTACACGAGACACAGGGGGTAATGCTTGATGAAGCAGATACTTTCGTTGGAGAGAAAGCAGAGAACTATATAAGAGGGGTACAAGAGAACATCCTACATAAAAATCCAAGCAAAAAAGAGCTGGTAAAAGAAGCCTATGCAACAGGAGCGATAGAAGCCATTGCACAATGCATGGAAGACTTAGAGAATCTACTAGAAGAGATGGAGGAAGAAGAAAATGAATAAGTTATATGATGAGTTGACGGATATAAGCGTAGACTTGGAAGTCATCCAGATAGCACAAAGAGGAGTCGCAAGAACTTCCCTTGGTACCCAAGCAGATGTTTTAGAAGGCAATCCAGACTTGAATGAAGCGTGGGCGGTTTCAGAGCTTATTACAGATAAACTAGAGGAGGTCAAAAAGAGGTTAGATGATATTCTTGATAATTTACAAGAGGAGCTAAGCAAGAAATAAAAAGGTACTTCTAAAGCCAAAAGTTATGCGGGTCAGAAGGAGTGCACAAAATCCCTGGGAAAAAACCTATTTTTTTAGGGGTCTAAGGGTTTTGTTTGCTCTTGAAAACCGCATAAATCCTAGGTTTTTAATTTTGTTTGGCGGTAAGTACAGTAAGTGAAGGGAGGAACAACCATGAAAGAATTATATAATAAGCTGGTAGATGTTGATGTTGAATTAGAAACGAGCCAATACGCACAACAAGGGCTTGTAAGGAATATAAGCGATATATGCCAAAGTATGGACTCCCCTTATCTATTAAACGAAGTGCAGGCAGTAAGTGAACTTATTTTGAAACAAATAACAGAGACGAGAAAGCAATTGGAAGTAGTAATTGGCGAAGTAGAAAGGAC
>JAUUSJ010000184.1 GCA_030841965.1 Blautia sp. | reverse complement strand
CGGCAAAAATCAGCGTATGTCGAAAAATCGTGGGAACGAACGTGTTTGCGGGGCAAATACCTGTCTCTTCTCTCAGCGTCTCTTTCCATTTTTGACGACAGCCTCTTCTCTCAGCGCCTGTCCCCATTTTTGACGTTTCTCCTCACTATCGACGCAGAGCCCCTCTCTGACTTAAGAAAAAGCGCCAAAGAATATAGTATATAATATACAATAAAAAGAAAAGAGGAAAGCATATGACAATCTCAGAAATAAGTGAGAAATATGGACTCTCACGTGATACCCTTCGCTATTACGAGAAAGTCGGTATCATCCCTCCCGTGCATCGCACAAGCAGTGGACTTCGGGATTATACAGAGGAAGACTGTAAATGGGTCGAGCTTGTAAAATGTATGCGAAGTGCTGGCCTGTCAGTGGAGGTATTAAAAGAATACGTAAAACTTGCACAACAGGGCAATGAAACATTTTCAAAAAGAAGGGAACTTCTCGTACAGCAAAGAGAACAGCTTGTTTCCCAGATGCAGGTAATCCAGGAAACAATAGATAGACTGGACTATAAAATAGCCTTTTATGATGAGGCGATGGAGACTAAAACATTACCATGATGTTGGGGTCAAAAGGTCTTTTGCCACCTATGATACCGGATTGCTCCGCACAATGTGCTCCCGCAATTCTCAAAAACATTCCTAATCCGCTCATTTTTCTCCGAAAAATGGCTACTTATTCCTGTTTTTGGCGGGTCTTAAGTTCAAAAATCTTCTTGCAAGCAAGCTCGCATCGGATTTTAGACCTTTTGACACTGGTATCTTACTATGTAAATAAAGCATATAAATTAAGGAGGAAATACTATGGTTTACAAAAATTTTCAGGATTTAAAATTATCCGCACTCGGAATGGGAGCAATGAGACTTCCAGTTATTGACGGAAAGGATGACCAAATCGACGAAGCTGCAACTGCAGAAATGGTAGAGTATGCGATTCAAAAAGGAATTAATTATTTTGACACAGCTTGGGGATACCATAACGGAAACTCTGAGCTTGTAATGGGAAAGGTTTTGGAGAAATATCCACGTGAGAGCTTTTATCTGGCATCGAAGTTTCCAGGATATGACCTTTCCAATATGCCAAAAGTAGAAGAAATTTTTGAGAGACAATTAGAGAAATGTAGAGTTACATATTTTGATTTTTATTTATTCCATAATGTCTGTGAGATGAATATTAATGAGTACCTAGATGAGAAATATGGAATTTATGAATATTTGTTAAAACAAAAGGAAAATGGACGTATCCGCCATCTTGGTTTCTCAGCTCATGGAAGCTATGATGTCATGAAGAGATTCCTAGATGCTTACGGTGAGCATATGGAGTTTTGTCAGATTCAGCTTAATTATCTTGATTGGAATTTCCAGGATGCGAAATCAAAGGTGGAATTATTAAAAGAGTACAATATTCCAGTCTGGGTTATGGAGCCATTGCGCGGAGGAAGATTGGCAGCGCTCTCCGAGGCAGAGGAGGCGAAGCTGAAGGCTTTGCGTCCAGATGAGGGAATACCAGCATGGGCATTTCGATTTTTACAGAGCATTCCAGAGGTAGTTATGACGCTCTCGGGAATGTCTAATTTCCAACAATTAAAAGAAAATATCGATACGTTTGAGACAGAAAAACCATTAACAGAAGAGGAGAGGAAGGTTCTTCTTGCACTTGCTGATGATATGGTAAATTCTGTGCCTTGTACAGCATGTCACTACTGCACAAGCCATTGTCCAAAGGGGATTGATATTCCATCTATGATTAAGCTTTATAATGAACATGTCTTTACTGGAGGCGGCTTTATCGCGCCGATGGCTTTAATGTCAGTGCCAAAAGAGAAACAGCCATCTGCATGTATTGGATGTAGAAGCTGCGAGGCAGTCTGTCCACAGCAGATTAAAATATCCGAGGTTATGGCGGATTTTACAGAAAAATTAAAATAGAAAATAAAGGATAGATGTATTGCGATGGTTCCTTCTTGCACTTTTTGGATATGATTGTGGGGGCATATTATGCGGAGTAATCTGGTATCAAAAGGGTCAAAAGACTTTTTGACCCCAATATCATGGATATATAGATAAGTGGATATGATGTCAAAGAGTTCGAGTTTATCGATGATTGGAAGATATATAGATATCCAAAGAAGAGGGAACTATTGTGGTAGATAAAAATTTGGAAAAGTAGTAAGAAGTGAATGAAAAGAGAGAAGAGAAATGAAATATCGAGAACTTGGTAATACGGGAATAAAAGTTAGTGAAATTGGAATGGGCTGTGAGGGATTTATTGATAAGTCAGATGAACAGGTCAGAGAGTTTATGGACCTTATGGAGAAAGAGGGGGTAAACTGTATTGACCTGTACTCGCCTAATCCAAATATGAGGACGGCTCTTGGAAAAGCATTGAAGGGCAGGAGAGAGAAGTTTGTATTACAGGCACATCTTTGTACAATATGGAAGAATGGTCAGTATAAGAGAACGAGAGATTTACAGGAAGTAAAGGAAGGGTTCAAAGACCAGCTAGAGAGATTGCAGACGGATTATGTGGAGATTGGGATGGTTCACTATGTGGATTCCTTGGAGGACTGGCAGTTGGTGAAGAATGGTCCAGTTATGCAGTATGCTTTAAAGTTAAAGCAAGAGGGATGCATTAAGAGTATTGGACTTTCCAGCCATAACCCTCAGGTGGCAATGGAAGCGGTAAAGAGTGGAAATATCGATGTATTGATGTTTAGTGTGAATCCTTGCTATGATTTATTGCCAGCAAGTGAGAATGTAGAAGAGCTCTGGAATGAGAAAAATTATGAAAATATGCTTATAAATATGGACCCAGAAAGACAGGAGCTTTATGAGGAATGTCAAAGAAGAGGAGTTGGCATTACTGTTATGAAGGCATTTGGCGGAGGAGATTTATTGGATGAGGGACTCTCGCCAGCGGGTAAGGCATTAAATGCTTTTCAATGTCTGAATTATGCTCTGACTCGTCCAGCGGTGGCGGCGGTTATGTGTGGAGCTAGGACATTGGAAGACTTAAAACAGAGCATCGCCTATGAACAGGCATCGGATGAGGAGAAAGACTACGCACCAGCGCTGGCTGCATTTCCTAAGATTAGTTGGAGCGGTCACTGTATGTACTGCGGTCACTGTGCGCCTTGCCCAAAAGGAATCGACGTGGCTATGGTTACGAAGCTTCTAAATCTTGCGATAGCGCAGGGTGAGGTTCCAGAGACAGTGAGGGAGCATTATGCTGTATTAGAACATAAGGCAGAGGAATGTGTGGGATGTAAGGCGTGTGAGAAACGCTGTCCGTTTGAGGTTAAAGTTGTGGAAAATATGAAGAAGGCAACGGATATATTTGCAGCGTATAACGTGGAGACAGAGGCGACCATGCAAGAGACAAGAGAAATTATAAGTGGACAAATTCAAGTAAAACAGTATTCTTCGGCACATGAACTGTTTGAAGAACTGGATGCCGAAAGAGATAGTGAATGATGTTAAAAATATAGCATAAAAGGATAGGAAGTCAATTTTGTCTTTCTATCCTTTTTGCATCTATCTTCTTCATTCTTTGAATCTTTTGCATTTTTGTAGTTAATCAATTATTGAAGTGGTCATTAAGAGAAAAACCAAGAAGCTAAAGCTTCAAAAATACTGAGAATAATAACAATACGAATAATAAGACCTATTATACTAAATTTATTATTTTTGTTTGTTGTAGTGGATTTCCTAACAGAATTTTTTTGTTCTTTTAGGTTTCCAAATACTTCGCTGTGACTAGAGGAAGGCTTGGCACTTCTCTTTGCTGTAGATGCTGTCGAGTAAGAGGAGCGATAGCCGTCTACGTCCTGGTCGTGTTTTGTTCGTTTATCTTGTCTTTGATTATAGTCTTGGTAAGTTTTTTGGTCTAATGTATAATCTTTAGAGCGAGTTTTTTTATCTGCTGAAAAGATATCAAAATTTTGGTCATGCCAGTGAAAAAAGCCGTTTTTCTTGTGTTCTTTTCCGTTTAAATTATAGCTGGAGGAAGAGGTACAAGAAGAGTGAGTCTGTGCTTCATATTCCTTGACATCTAATCCACAAAAAGTACATTTTCCATTTTTTACTGGAGCTCCACAAAATTTGCAATCCATTTTAATCCCCCTCCCGTTTGAATAGAGTTTTTTATAGTAATATCAAAATTATATCATAGAGACGAGGTCAAAACAATTATTAGTGTAAATTTAAAGTAGAAGGAAATAAAAAAGTCTGCTATAATAAAACTTGTCAACAAATCAATAGAGTAAAATATAAGGAGGAATTAACATGAGTAAAATAGATGAAGTAAGAAAAGCAATGGTACAGGCGATGAAAGACAAAGATAAAGAGAGAAAAGATTCTTTATCTATGCTTCTCTCTGCACTTAAAAATAAGGCAATTGATAAGAGAGAGGATTTAACAGAGGTGGAGGAGAATGAGGTTGTATTAAAAGAAATTAAGCAGACAAAAGAGACACTTGATTCCACTCCAGCTGATAGAACAGATATTATCGAGGAATGCCAAAATAGAATCGCAGTTTATGAAGAGTTTGCCCCTAAGATGATGGATGAGGCAGAGATTAAGGAAGTAATCGGTTCGGTTTTGGCTGAGCTTGGTATTGAGAAGCCTACGAATAAAGATAAGGGAAAAATCATGAAGGTTCTAATGCCAAAGGTAAAAGGAAAAGCAGATGGTAAGCTTGTAAATCAGCTTGTCGGAGCTATGATGCAGTAGGAGAAAGTCTAGTATTGTATGTGAATGTTTCAGACATACTGATGATAAAAATGAGGCTTTTATCTCGGATACAGGTAATCGAGAATTTCTGCCCCAAATTCTTAAATTTTAAAAAAGGGTTCTATAAAAATATCAAGGCGAGAGAGATATTTTTATAGGGCCCTTTTTAAAAAATAAGCAAAAACTTAAAAAAATGAACATTTTTTGAGAAAAAGTCGAAAAAAGGGGTGGAATATTTATATAAAAAGGATTATAATGAATAGACTGGCGCTTGTTTTGCATAAATATGCGTTTGTATGAATATTTTAAGTTACAGTCGGATTGTGAAGTACAATACTAAGGAGCGAAAAAAATGGAAGACCAATTAAAAATAATAAAAGACAAAGCGAATATTTTAGTAGATGCGATTCCATACTTTAGAGATTTTAATCAAAAGATAGTTGTCATCGGTTATCTTTGCAGTAATATATTGAGCGGAGAGGAAGAGCAGGAGATTATGAAGGATGTCACTCTCTTAAAGAGTGTCGGCATGAAGCCTGTTATCGTTCATGACTCCAGAATGGGAGCAGACAAATTCCGTGCAAACAAAAGACTTGCGAAGCTTGTAGAATTAAATGGTGTAAAGGCGATAGGAATCTGTGGAATTGATGAGCAGACATTACATATGACTGTGGATAATAATTATATTCCAGTTATTACACCAAACGATATTGACACGGAACAAGTAGATTTGACTCCAGAGGATACAGCGAGAAAGATTGCGGTTTTATTGAATGCAGAAAAGCTTATTTATATCGGAAAAGAAGAGGGAATTATCTCAGAAAAGACAGGCGAGAAGCTTCTGTCAATGAAAGAGAGTGAGCTAAGACAGTGTATGGATGAGCAGCAGTTCGATGTATCTATGAAAAAGATGCTTGAAAATGCGATAAAAGCTTTAGATGGCGGTGTGAAGAGAGTACATTTCATTAACGCACGACTAAAACATGCCTTACTCTTAGAGTTATACAGTGTTTTCGGTGTTGGAACAGTGATTGTCAAAGATGACGGAGAGCTATATCCTCACGAGGTGGGAAGACGGTAAAAGTATCGATAATATACATACAATTCATGTAGAAATCTCTATAGAAGATAAAATAAAAATGATTCTATAGAGATTTTTGTATTTTAGTGTCAACTACCCATCACCTAAAGGCAGTGGGTTTACGCCTATAGTAAACGAAAGGATTTGATTTTATGTAAGCGCGGAGTGTGAATGTAGCTGGTGACATATCCATTTAGTATTATGGAAAATAAAATAAATATTTCAACCTCAAAGAGAGTGAAATACAATAAATTTAAATATAATAATACAAATAATACATGTTGACTCAAGGAATAAAAATGCTACAGTATAAAAAGAATGTATCGATTAAAGGAGCGAAAAAAATGGAAAGATTAAAGGAACTACGAAGGGAGAAAAATCTTCCTCAAAAGAGAGTGGGAGACGATGTTGGGATTGCACAACAGACATTAAGCAGATATGAGAAAAATATTAATTCAGTCCCTGTAGATGCTCTCGTTAGATTAGCAAAATATTATAATGTGACGACAGATTATCTTCTGGGAATATCTCAAGTAAAAAATAGTTTTAGAAATCAGAGCAGTAGAAGCAGGAATCAAGAGTTTTTGAATATATACAAATCCTTAAGTCTAAAAAACAAAGAATTACTTTGGACAATCGCTGTAAAGATGCAGCAGTTAGATAAATGAAGGGCAATAGATATCCTTTTTGTGCATAATAAAGTGAATACTTGAATGAAATGATATAATATTTATAAAAATTGTCGAGTATTTTTTTAGCTCTAAAATATTATCATAGGGGTCAAAAGACCTTTTGTCTCTTATGATACCGAATTGCTCTGCACAATGTGCTCCCGCAATTTTCAAAAACATTCATATAATTAGAGCATAAAAAATAGAAAAGGAGTAGTGTATATGATTCAAGAGGGCAAGCTCAAAGAATTGAGAAATTCAAAAAAAGTCTCTCAAAAAGATGTTGGACGAGAGCTTGGAATTACACAACAAAATATGAGTCGATATGAGAATGATATCTGTACTATACCTGTAGATGTGCTAGTAAAATTAGCGAAGTATTATAATGTATCAACGGATTATATTTTGGGGGTATCGCAGTCTAAGAGGAATATAGAGGGATGGGAGAAAGAGACAAAATCGATGTCTGCTCAAAGGGATTTCTTTGAGGTTTATAAAACTTTAAAGGATAAAGATAAGGAATTGCTTTGGACGATAGCAGCAAAGATGAAAGAATTTCCTCGGTCAAAATAAAATATCTGCTTCCATAATAAGATAATAGATGGAAAGAAAAGTGGAGACAGACGCAAAGAGAGTCCGAAGATATGTCCTCTAAAAACACGTTCGTTCCCACGGTTTTTCGA
>JAUUSJ010000007.1 GCA_030841965.1 Blautia sp. | reverse complement strand
TGAACGTTCTTCTTTTTTCGGATGACCCCGTGGCGCTTGATGCGGTATTTTGTCATCTTGTCTATCTAGACCCAGAGGTTGTACCGACAAATGCACAGGGAGAGGCACTTGGAATTGGAACGTATCATTCGGAGAATATTGAGGTTACTGTGATTGAGGGCGAGAAAAAGAGAGTCGGAGCACCGATGGAGGCGATTCAACGACGTTATGGAAATAGACATTTTGATGTAGATAGAAAAGGGAAAAATAAATCTCTTCTTAGCAAATTTTCAGCAGTTATGACAGCGATTGCCAATCGACCAGTAATTGATAAGGAAAAATGTATAAAATGCGGTGTATGTGTGGAGCATTGTCCAGTACCTGGAAAAGCGGTTGATTTTAAAAATGGAAAAAAGCAGCCGCCAGTTTATAACTATAAAAAATGTATTCGCTGTTACTGTTGTCAAGAAATGTGTCCAAAAGGGGCGATTCATTCTAAACGTACTTTATAAGATAATAAAACATGATTCATAAGGTATAGGCTGTTTTTCTACAACAAGATACCACCTAACATTTTGCCAATACACAGCGAAGAGAGTCCGTCGATATGTCCTCTAAAAACGATAGAGAGTGGAGCGGTTTTTCGATATACTTAGCTTTGCCGCTGGAGCACTGTCTGAGCAGCGTAGCTGCGAGTTTGCGGGAAGCGGCATAAATCGGCGTATGTCGAAAAACCGCGGGAACGAACGTGTTTTTAGAGGACATATCGACGGACTCTCTTCGCGTCTGTCCACATCTAAGTTATGCCCTAAGAAATCCTACCCCTAAAATTTTTCCTGCCGATATTTCCTAGGAGAGCATCCCTTATATTTTGTAAAAACCTTAGAATAATAATTAGAATCCACAAATCCAACTCTAGATGCCACCTCAGTAATAGGAAGATTTTTATCAAAAAGATAATCTAAACTTTTTTCTATCCGATATTCCTGTAAAAAGGAAAATAGCGAGATATGCATATATCTCTTAAATATCCTACTACATTCTGTCGGAGAAGTGTGAAGATAATCTGCCATATCCTGCAAGCTTATTTTTTTATCATAATTTTGTTCAATATAAGAGAGAATCTCTCTAATTTTTTTATATTGTTTTTTTTCACGGGACGAAGCAGATAGTTTATGTTCTTTTTCTAGATTTTGGAAGAAAATCCTCCAAATATCTTGGAGAATACTGCTCATCTCCAATTCGTAGGCCACATCTTTTTCTTGGTCTAATTGCAGCAGTCTCTTCATCTGTCTAAAAATATCTGTATGCCACGCCGCAGAGTGATCGAGATGAATACCAGAGAGTGAGAAATTTTGTGTAATAGGCTCGACGTATTTTTGACAAATAAGACTGCTTGAAAATCCATAAATAATTTTGGGGTCAAAAGTAATGGCGGCGTAATGACAGTCTAATGAATGATACATAAATCCAGCATGGAGTGTATTGGCATTTCCAAAAACAATATCGTTTTTCTTTACATGAAAGCTATGATTATTAATCTTATAAATCATTTCTCCATCTAAAATAAGCGTGAGCTCTATTTCGGGATGCCAATGCCATAAAAAAGAACCAGATTCATATTTGGACTGACTTTCATAGCTGACTAGTACAGGAAAAGAAAAATCTCCGTGCTCTTTTAATTCTTTTTGAAATTCATCGGTAATAATCTGCATACTATCGCTCCTTTCTCTAAAAAATCCAGTTATTTATATCTATTATAGCATTTTTTTTGGAAAAAACGCAAGATATTCCTTTTTTTGGTCAAGATTATTAAGGAATGATAGATAAGAAAAAGATATAATAAATCCATAAAGTCACAGAGATTAAAAAGTCAGACGAGAAGACCTGTGACAGTATTCAAAACTGTCTGCATCTGCAGATATGTCAGTTTAGAAAATATTTAGTAAAGGAGAGGCAATTATGGCAACATTAAATCAATTATACGGTGAGAATGCACAGGTAGAAAAGAAACGTTATGATGCTTTAGTAGAAATGTTTGAGAAAAAGTTTGGTAATACAGATGGGATTGAATTTTTCTCAGCGCCAGGACGTACAGAGATTATAGGAAATCACACGGACCATAATGGTGGTATGATTTTAGCGGGAAGCATTGATTTAGATACTATCGGTGCAGCAGTGCCAAACGGAACAAGCCAGATTCATATTTTTAGCCAGGGATATAAGAATGAAATTACAGTGGATTTAGCTGCTCTTGATAAGGTGGAGAAAAAAGCTGGAAGCAATGCACTGCTTGCAGGTATGATGGAGGCGACAGAGAAGTTTGGATTTAAGACTGGCGGATTTAATGCTTGTATTTCTACAAAGGTAATCAGTGCAGCTGGTGTGAGTTCTTCTGCATCTTTTGAGATGCTTATCTGCTCTATTGTGAATTATTTCTTTAATGAAGGAAAGATTGATTATCCAAAGTATGCTCGTATTGGTCAGTATGCAGAGAATGTATACTGGTTAAAAGCTTCTGGACTTATGGACCAGATGGCATGTGCGGTTGGCGGACCAATTTTGCTTGATTTTGCAGATGAGAATAAGATTCAATATGAAAAGGTGGAATTTTCCTTTGATAAGATGGGATATCGCTTAGTTATCGTAAACACAGGAAAGGGACATGCTGACTTGAGCGAGGAGTATTCCTCTGTGCCATCTGAGATGAAAGAGGTTGCCAAACTTCTTGGAGTTTCCCGTCTTTGCGAGACAAATATGGACGCATTATTAGAGAAATTGCCAGAGGTGAAAAATGACAGAGCCGCTCTTCGTGCACTTCACTTCTTTACAGAGAATCAGAGAGTACAAGATGGAATCAAGGCTGTAGAAGAGGGAGATAATGAGAAATTACTTAAGATTATCGAGGCTTCTGGAGATTCTTCTTGGAAATGGTTACAAAACTGCTATTCTTTACAGGATGTGACAGAGCAGAAGATTTGTCTTACATTGGCATTGACAAGATTATTCTTAGATAAGGTTGGAAAAGGTGTCTGCCGTGTGCATGGCGGTGGATTCGCTGGTGTTATTATGGCAGTGGTACCTGTTGAGGCAGCAGACGAGTATGTAGAGTATATCGGAAAATACGTTGGAGCGGACAATGTATATCCAATGAATATTAGAGCGGTTGGAGCTGTTCACGTAGAGATTTAGTTGATTATGATAGATGGATAGGAGTTCATCCTCATATATTGTTTTAAGGGAATAAGGATAAAAAAGAGAAAGGGAAGATGAGAGATTGTCTTTCCTTTCTTTGGTTATGTATCATTCAAAATAATTTGAATTTTATTCATGTTTATTATAAAATAAAAGCTAAGAAAGAAGGAGGTGCGGAAATGTTATTTTCAATTTTGGGTGATTCAATTAGCACTTATGAGGGATATGAACCTAGAGGCTATGATGTGTTTTATGAGAGATGGAATTGTATGAGAAATGGATTAAAAAGCGTAGATCAGACATGGTGGAAGAGAGTGCTTGACCATTTTAAAGGAGATCTTTGTGTGAATGATTCGTTTTCAGGAAGTCAAGTATCTGGGGTTAGTTTTCCAAGTGCCAATGTGGATATGAGAGCGAGGCGACTTCACCAAAAAGATAAGATGCCAGATATAATCTTAATTTATATTGGTTTCAATGATTTTGGATTTGGTGCGCCGAATCGTCCAGCGCATATCACATCAGAGAAGAATCCGAAGTATTTTTTTGACGCATATCGATTGATGCTTGAGAAGATAAAGGAGAGTTATCCAGATGCCAAGATTTTTGCCGCTACGCTTTTGGAGGGATATCTTTGTGACGATAAAACTTGGAAAATGCCAGAGTCTTTGTTTGGTAGGGATACATTTTCAGATTATAATGAGTCGATTCGACTGGCATGTCGGATGGAGAATGCAAACTTGGTCGATTTAGCGGCAACTGGAGTGAGGTATGAGACATTGGATGGGACACATCCGACTGTTACGGGGCATGAGGAGATTGCGAAGGTTTGGATTCAGGAATTGGATAAGGTACTGTATAGTTAAAAATAAAATCAGTTATATCATATTAGGTTCTTTAATGAAAAAATTTAATATGGTATGGCTGATTTTTGTTTATAAGAGTGTTTACAGATGGAAAAATATAAAAAAATTCTGGGAGCAAAACCAATAAACTTTTACATATGTAAAAATAAAACGAAAAATATACAAAAATATAGCGAAAAAATAAGAAAAAATATTACAAAATGTAAAAAATATGTTGACAATGGCGAAACAAGAAGATATAATACAATTAAAGGAGATAAAGGAGATAAGACAATGAAAAAAATGATAGATGATTCACGTTTGATGATAAAAGTATGTGATTTATATTATAACCAAGATATTAGCCAGCAGCAGATTGCAAAAATGTTAGGTTTATCTCGACCTACTATCTCAAAACTCTTAAGTTTGGCGAGAGAGCAGGGAATTGTTCAGATTAAGATAGTGAATTTAGATACGATTGAGTATTGGCAGTTAGAGAGAGAATTAGAAGAGAAATACGGTTTAAATGAAGTTCGGATTGTCCGAGAGGGAGAGACAGAGGAAGAGAGTAAGGTTGCACTTGGTAGTATGGTTGCTAGATATCTGAGAAGAAAGATAAAGGAGGGGAATACAGTTGGGGTATCTATGGGCTCGACACTTTATCATATGGTTTCGCAGATGGAAAACTTAGAAAAAGAAGAGAGCGAATTTATGAATAAGGCAGAAAATGTCACATTTGTTCCTCTCGTCGGAGGAGTGGGTCAGCTTAGGATGGAGTTGCATTCTAATAGCTTGGCGGAGCGTTTATCTCGATTTTACGGTGGAAAGTTTATTCCTCTGCACGCACCAGCTCGTGTCTCCAGTAAGTCAATTCGAGATGAGTTGATGAAGGAAGAGAGTGTTTTAGCGGCAATTCGCCAGACAAAGCATCTGGATATCGCAGTTGTCGGAATTGGATATCCAAATGAAAACTCGGCCATTAAGGCGACAGGGTATTTTAAGGAAAATGAGATAGATTCTCTGATTGAGAGAAAAGTGGCAGGCGAGCTATGTATGCAATTTTATGATATTTTTGGAGATACTTCTGCCTACAGTGAGGATAATACAGTTATTGGAATTGATATTCATAAATTGACGAAAGTCCCATGTTCTATCGGAGTGGCAGGTGGAATGGAGAAGCTTCCAGCGATTAAGGGAGCGATTAAGGGGCGTTATATTAATACGTTAATTACAGATGTGCAGTGCGCCAATGCATTGGCATCGGATAAGTAATTATAGAAAAAGATTGCGGGAGCATATGTGCGGAGCAATCTGGTATCAAAGGGGTCAAAAGACCTTTTGACCCCAACATCATAAAATAATAAATCATTTCACTGAACTTTATCGTTCGTTACTTTGGCAAGATATATACTATATAAAAGTTCAGTGAAAAAAGAAAAAGAAAAGGAGGGAATGTTAATGAACGAGATTCTTAACATGACAATTAACGAAATGCCACAGACGGAGTTTGATTGCTCTTGTGGACGACACCATAATTTTAGCGTACATGATATGTCCATCCGAAAAGGGGCGATTGAAGACTTGCCAAAGATGGCGGAGCCGTTTAAGGACGGCAAAATTTTAGTTGTATTTGATAATCACACTTATGAAGTGGCGGGAAGAAAGGCTGTAGAGCTTTTAAAGGAGAATGGATTTCATATCAAAGAGCTTCTCTTCGATAAGGGAGATGATATTTTAATTCCGGACGAGGCGACACTTGGAAGAATTTTACAAGAGCAGGATTTAGATGTGAAATTAATGATTGCAGTGGGCTCTGGCGTGTTAAATGATTCTGTGAAGTTTGTCACATCCCGTACTGGATTGCCGTATATTATTGTGGCGACGGCTCCTTCTATGGATGGATATGTGGCGGACGGAGCACCGATTATTTCTGCTGGATATAAGTACTCTCCGGTGGCTCATCTTACTTACGGATTAATCGGAGATACGGATATCTTACAGACAGCCCCTCAAGATTTAATTCAGGCTGGATACGGAGATGTCGTTGGAAAAATCACGGCACTTGCAGATTGGGATTTGGCAGTGAAGGTAAATGGAGATTACCGCTGCGATACTTGTGTCACTTTGGTACAAAGAGCATTGGATAAATGTTTTGCAAAGGCAGAAGGATTAAAAGAACGAAATGCAGAGTCTCTTGGGGCACTTTTAGAGGCTTTGACGCTGACAGGAGTGGCGATGGCACTTGTCAATATTTCGAGACCAGCGTCAGGGGCAGAGCATATGCTTTCTCATTTTTGGGAGATGGATTATATTGCCAGAGGGCTTAATCCAAATCATCACGGTATCCAAGTTGGAGTTGCCACTCCAGTTATCGCCCGTTTCTTTGAGGAGATGGAGGATATCTTGCCAGAGGGAACAAAAGAGCTTTGTCCTTCTCACGAAGAGATTGAGAAGCTTTTGGCAGCAGGTGGAGCCCCAATTAGTCCAAAGGAGATTGGAATTGACAGAGAGCTTTTCTACCAGAGCTTATTAAAGGGATATAATGTTCGTCCGAGATATTCTATTATGCAGTTTGCAAAAGAAAACGGACGTCTAGAGCAAATCGCTAAAAAGATTACAGGCGAGATTTATGGATAAGAGGTGCAGTACATGCTAAAAAAAGAAGAGGCATTAAATGGAGTAAAACTATTTGTCTTAGATATGGATGGCACAGTATATTTAGGAAATCAGCCGATTGAGGGAGCATTCGAGTTTATCAAAGAGGTAGAGCAATCAAAAGATAGAGATTATATTTTCTTTACAAATAATGCTTCTCGTGTGCCAGAAGTCTACGTAGAAAAATTACATAAACTTGGTCTTGATGTGGACGAGAGTAAGGTTGTGACGGCGGGAGATGTATGTGCAGAGTTTCTAAAGACGAATTATCCGAATGCGAGAGTGTATCTAAATGGCACGAAAGTATTAGAGGAGAATTGGAAGGATAAAGGGATTTGTCTTGTAGAGGATAATCCAGATGTGGTAGTTCAAAGTTTCGATACCACATTGACGTATCATAAGCTTGATAGAATCTGCCATTATATTCGAAATGGAGTTCCATTTATCGCCACGCATATGGATACAAATTGTCCGACAGAATATGGTTTTATGCCAGATTGTGGAGCAATGTGCAGTTTGATTACGGATTCGACGGGAGTGAAACCTCGTTTCCTTGGAAAGCCCTGGAAAGAAACTGTGGAGATGATTACAAAGATAACAGGGTATCTGCCAGAGGAGATGGCGTTTGTCGGAGACCGACTGTATACGGATGTGGCGACAGGTGTAAATAACGGAGCCAGAGGATTTTTAGTCTTGACCGGAGAGGCGACGATGCAGACAGTGAGAGAGTCTAAGACGGAGCCTACCTGTATTTATGATTCTCTAGGTGAGATGAGAAAGTATCTATAAAAATGATAAAAATAATAGAGAGAAGTTTTGATACAGGGGTATAAATATCTGTATCGAGGGAGAATTAGAATATTTAATTTACAAATATTTTCAAAAAAGGAGGAAAAAGGATGAAAGTAGTATTTGGATGTGACCCAAACGCAACAGAGTTTAAAAAGGTGTTGATGGATTATGTGAGGGAACTTGGACATGAGGTGATGGATTTTGGAAGTGATGACCCAATCTACGCCAATACTGCGATTGAGGTGGCAAAGGCGGTCGCAAGCAAGAAGTATGACAGGGGAATCTTAGTATGTGGAACTGGCATTGGAGTGTCCATCGCTGCAAATAAAGTAAAAGGTGCCTATGCAGCTTGTATTCACGATGTATATCAAGGACAGAGAGCTGAGCTTTCAAACCATGCAAATATTATTACGATGGGTTCTCAAGTAATCGGAGTGGAGCTTGCAAAGCAGCTTGTAAAGGAATATCTCTCTGTAGAGTGGGACCCGGATTGCAGGTCGGCAAAGAAGGTTCAAAGAATTATTGATTTTGAAAATGAGCAACTTGGAAATGCAGCAGTATAGGAGAAAATAGGAGGAAAAGATGAAGTTTTTTATAGACACTGCTTCCGTGGAAGAAATTAAAAAGGCAAATGATATGGGAGTGATATGCGGAGTGACGACAAATCCATCTCTGATTGCCAAAGAAGGAAGAGATTTTAAAGAAGTAATAAAGGAAATTACAAGTATTGTCGACGGTCCAATCAGCGGAGAGGTAAAGGCGACGACAGAAGATGCAGATGGAATGATAAGAGAAGGAAGAGAGATTGCTGCTATCCATCCAAATATGGTTGTAAAAATTCCACTTACAGTGGAGGGGTTAAAGGCTTGTAAAGTATTATCAAAAGAGGGAGTAAAGACAAATTTAACTCTTATCTTTTCAGCAAATCAGGCTCTCTTGGCGGCGAGGGCAGGTGCGACCTATGTATCACCATTTCTTGGAAGGTTAGATGATATCAATACACGTGGGGTGGACTTGATTCGAGAGATTGCAGATATCTTTTCTGTGGCAGGGATTGAGACAGAAATTATCGCAGCGAGTGTTCGCACGCCGATACATGTGACGGACTGTGCACTTGCAGGGGCGGATATTGCGACGGTTCCTTATAAGGTGATTGAACAGATGACAAAGCATCCTTTGACAGATGCAGGTATTGAGAAATTCAAGAAAGATTATATGGCAGTTTTTGGGGAATAATGGGTGTACGAAGTCTAGAATAGATTTTTAGATATAAGAAAAATTTCTTGGAGAGATTGGAGAAAGGAGTTACAAGATGGGAAAATATCTGATGGGTATTGATGCAGGAACGGGAAGTGTGAGAGTGGCGTTATATGACCTTCGAGGTCAAAACAGAGCGTATCATATTGAGGAGTATGCGACGACATATCCGAGAAACGGATGGGCGGAGCAAGATGATAAAGGCTGGTGGAAGGCGCTCACAAAAGCAATTCCAGAATGTATGAAAAAAGCGGGGATTGGACCGGACAGTGTTGCGGCAATTACTTGTGATGCAACGACAAATACATTAGTTTATCTCGGAGAAGATGATGAGTCTGTGCGTCCACCAATCTTATGGATGGATGTCCGTGCGACAGAAGAAGCAGCTTTTATCGATGAAATTCGAGAGGACTATGAAGCGACAAGATTTTATAAGCCAGGCTTTCGCGCCGATACAATGGTTCCAAAATGTATGTGGGTAAAAAAGAACGAGCCAGAAAATTGGGCGAAGACAAAGACGATTATGGAATTTGAAGATTGGCTAAACTGGAAGCTTACTGGAAGAAAGACGGTCTGTATGTCAATTGCGGCATTTCGATGGAATTATGATGATAAAAATGGCGGATATCCACTTGATTTTTATAAGGCGGTTGGTCTTGAGGATGTTGTGGAGAAGTTTCCAAAGGATATCTTAAAAGTCGGGGAGATTGTCGGTACAGTCAGTTTAGAGGCTGCAAAGATTTTCGGATTAAGCACAAAGACGATTGTTGTGGAGGGAACGGCGGATTGTAATGCCTGTATGTTTGGAGTCGGCGGAGTGAGACCAAATGGAATGGCATTGATTGGCGGAACATCTTCTTGTTTATTAGGTCTTTCCAAGGAGGATTTCCATGTGGACGGTGTAAATGGAACATATCCAAACTGTATGTATGACGGAACGAGTCTCTTAGAGGGTGGTCAGACTGCATCGGGTTCTATCTTGACATGGTTTAGAAATAATTTAATTCCAGGCTCATGGGTGCAAGAAGCTGTGAATCGGGATATGAATATTTATGATTTACTCACTGAGAAGGCACAGAGTGTTCCAATCGGCTGTGACGGACTTATCATGATGGATTATTTTCAGGGAAATCGTGCTCCTTATTCGGACTCTAAGGCTCGAGGGATGTTCTGGGGATTGTCGATAGGAACAACGACTGCACATATGGTGAGAGCTGTCTACGAGGGAGTTGCCTACGGTGCGAACCATTGTATTATTAGTATGAAGAAGGCGGGATATGATGTCAAAGAAATCTATGCCTGTGGCGGATTGGCGCAGTCGGATTTTTGGATGCAAATGCATGCAGATATTATCGGAGTTCCAATGTACACAACCGTAGAAAATCAGAGTGCAGGATGTCTTGGTGATTGTATTATCGCAGCAGTTGGAGCTGGAATTTATCCTACCTTTATGGATGCAGCAGATTGTATGATTCGTGTGGATAAGGAATATATTCCAGATGAGAAAGCACATAAAGAATATCAATTTTATATGGAGCGATATATGGAGACATGGCCAAAGATGAGAGAGATTGTACATAAAACAGTTGACCATACAAATGAATTGGCATCGAAGGAAAATAAAAAGATACAAACGACATCTAAGAACGTATAATTAAGCGGCCAAACAAAATTGTACAAAATAAGATGGTTTGTATCCGTCATTCATTATATATCAAAAATTTTATAATGAACAGCCCTTTTTGATATTTTTGTGAACAATTTAAAAGACAGATAGAAAGAGGTAGAAAAATGACAATAGCAGAACTTCAAAAAACGGCAAATAAAGTTAGAAAAGGGATTATTATGGGAGTTCATGCGGCGAAAGCAGGACATCCAGGCGGCTCTCTTTCGGCGGCCGATGTATTTACATATTTATATTTTAAAGAAATGAAAATTGACCCGAAAAATCCAAAAGATGAGAATCGAGATAGGTTTGTGCTATCAAAAGGACATACTGCGCCAGGACTCTATGCAGCCTTGGCACAGAGAGGATATTTCCCAGAGGAGGATTTATTGACACTTCGACAGATTGGCTCTCACTTACAGGGACATCCTTGTATTGCTCACACTCCAGGAATTGATATGTCAAGTGGTTCTTTAGGACAGGGGATATCTGTGGCAGTTGGTATGGCAGTATCTGCCAAACTTCAAGGAAAGGATTATAGAGTATATACACTTCTTGGTGATGGGGAGATTCAGGAAGGACAGGTCTGGGAGGCAGCGATGTTTGCCGGACATAGAAAGCTAGATAATCTTGTCGTTATCGTAGATAATAACGGATTGCAGATTGACGGGTCAGTAGAAGAGGTATGCTCTCCTTATCCGATTGATGAGAAATTTGAGGCATTTGGATTTCATGTTATCAATGTGAAGGACGGAAATGACATGGAACAGCTAGATACAGCATTTTTGGAGGCGAGAAAAGTAAAAGGACAGCCGACAGCAATTATCATGAAGACAGTAAAGGGAAAAGGAGTTTCCTTTATGGAAAATGAGGTCGGCTGGCATGGAAAAGCGCCAAACGATGAACAGTACGAGATTGCGATGCGTGAGTTAAGCGAGGAAGTGAGGGGATAAGACGATGAGCGAAGAGAAAAAAATTGCGACGAGAGAGAGTTACGCAAATGCACTTGTAGAACTTGGAAAAACATATGAAAATTTGGTCGTATTAGATGCCGACTTGGCGGGAGCGACAAAAACAGCTGTATTTCAAAAGGAATTTCCAGAGCGACACATCGACTGTGGAATTGCAGAGAGCAATATGATGGGAATTGCGGCGGGACTTGCCACAACAGGAATGGTGCCATTTGCCAGCTCCTTTGCGATGTTTGCGGCGGGAAGAGCATTTGAGCAGATTAGAAATTCCATTGGATATCCGCATCTAAATGTAAAGATTGGAGCCACCCATGCGGGTATTTCAGTGGGAGAAGACGGAGCGACACATCAATGCAATGAGGATATTGCCCTTATGAGAGTCATTCCAGGAATGACGATTTTGAATCCATCCGACGATATCGAGGCAAAGGCAGCGGTCAAGGCCGCCTATGAGATGGATGGACCTGTATATCTTCGATTTGGAAGACTCCCAGTTCCCGTTATTAATGATACGAAAGACTATCAGTTTGAGATTGGCAAGGGAGTTGTGCTAAGAGAAGGAAAAGACATTGCGATAATTGCGACAGGACTCTGCGTAAATTCTGCACTAGAGGCGGCAAAGCGATTAGAGGAAGATGGAATAAATGCGAAAGTAATCAATATCCATACGATTAAGCCGATTGATGAGCAATTAATCATAGAGACAGCGAGAGAGTGCAAAAAGATTGTGACGGTTGAGGAACATTCGATTATCGGGGGACTTGGAAGTGCCGTGGCGGAAGTTCTCTCTGAAAAGGTTCCAGTTTTACTAAAGAGAATCGGAATAAATGACGTGTACGGAGAGTCGGGACCAGCTGTCAAATTGCTTGAGAAATACGGACTGGACGACAAGGGTGTTTATGAGACGGTTAAGAATTTTATGATATAGATGGGAATCACTGTGACTTTGGACATGAGTCGTTCAAAGTTTGAGAATACCCATTTTGTGAGATAGTTTAGTTGTAAATAATAGTAAGTTGTCGAGAGTGTGATATCTCCTGAGTAGATGAGAAAAATAAGCAGAATCTACTTAGGAGGTATTTTTTTGGAAATATAAAAACTGTAAACTGATATTATGATATCGAGGTCAAAAGGTCTAAAATCCTCTTGCAAGCAAGCTTTCATCGGATTTAAAACCTTTTGACCCTGGTATCATATTATATGAAAATAATTTACAAAAAATTCCAAAATCTAAATTGACTCTATTATATTAGTATGATAAAATATTAGAAACTAATATATAAGGAGGGGACAGCTATATGAGTAAAAAACTACCTATAGGTATAGATGGATTTGAAAAAATTAGAAAGCATGATTTTTATTATGTAGATAAAACAGAGTTCATTATAGAACTTTTGAATAATTGGGGAGAAGTCAATTTATTTACACGTCCTCGCCGTTTTGGAAAATCGTTAAATATAAGTATGTTAAAAGCTTTTTTTGAAATAGACTGCGATAAAACATTATTTGATGGATTAAAGATTGTCAAGGAAAAAGAATTATGCGATAAATATATGGGAAAGTTTCCAGTTATTTCTGTTTCATTAAAAAGTGTGGAGGGACATACATTTGAGTCTGCTTGCCATGCATTGCGTTCTGTTATAGGGGTAGAGGCAAGGCGTTTTTCATTTTTGGGTAATAGCATTTCTTTGACAGATGACGAAAAGGAAATGTATCGTGCTCTTGTGAAGGTAGAAGAAGGATTGTATACGATGCCTTATGAGACATTATTGCTAAGCTTTCAGACACTTTCTATGCTTTTGGCTAAACATTATAATTCTAAAGTAATTGTTTTGATTGATGAATATGATGTTCCCTTAGATAAGGCATTTCAAGGCGGATACTATGATGAAATGGTATCATTAATTCGGAATCTGTTTTCTAATGTCTTAAAGACAAATGATAGTCTGTATTTTGCAGTTTTAACAGGTTGTCTTCGGATTTCTAAAGAAAGTATTTTTACTGGATTGAATAATTTAAAAATCCATACCATTACAGACGCAAGATATGATGAGTATTTTGGATTTACAGATGATGATGTAAAACAGATGCTTGAATTTTATAATTTGATAGATTATGCTGACATAATCAGAGAATGGTATAATGGATATCAGTTTGGGAATGTGTCGGTATATTGTCCGTGGGATGTGATGAACTATTGTGATGCTTTATTGGCGGAACCAAAAGCAAATCCGAAAAATTATTGGGCTAATACGAGTGGAAATTTTATGGTGCGTAGATTTATCAATAATGCAAATCAACAGACAAAGAAGGAGATAGAGCGATTGATTTCTGGGGAGAGCATTATAAAACCAATAAATCAGGAGCTGACATATAGTGAATTAGATAAATCGATAGATAATTTATGGAGCGTACTGTTTACTACTGGATATTTAACTCAGAGAGGGCGGGCAAAAGTAGAAGATGATATAGAGCAATATGAATTAGTAATTCCTAATAGGGAGATTAGAGCGCTATTCATTAATCAAATTCAGGAATGGTTCCAAGAAACAACAAGAGCAGATACCTTAAGGATAGAAAAATTTTGTATGGCTTTTCTAGATGGAGATGCAAAGTTGATAGAGTGTATGCTAGATGAGTATTTATGGAACTCAATTAGTATACGGGATACAGCTGTTAGAAGAAAGATGAAAGAAAACTTGCTCGAAGAGAAAGCGAACGCTAAGAGTTCTAAAATACAGAACTCAAGCGCCTGCTTTTACCACGGTCTTCTTCTAGGAATTTTACAATATGAGAATAATTGGGAAATTAAATCTAATGCAGAGTCGGGGGAAGGCTATAGTGATATTTTGATAAAAACTCCTGAAAGAATAGGGGTAGTTATCGAAATTAAATATGCACAAGATAGAAATTTGGAGAAGGCCTGTACTAAGGCATTAAACCAGATTGAGCAGAATAAATATGAAGCTACTCTTGTAGATGACGGCATGAAAAAGATTGTAAAATATGGAATTGCTTTTTATAAAAAGAATTGTAAAGTGGTGCGAGGATAGATAGGTAGCTATGTAGTAATTATCCTTATAAAAAGAATTTTATGGTGTTTTGCCAATACACAGCAAAGAGAGGTAGGAGATATGTCCTCCAAAAACGATAGAGAGTGGAGCGGTTTTTCGATATACTTAGCTTTGCCGCTGGAGCATTGTCTGAGCGCCGAAGGTGCGAGTTTGCGGGAGGCGGCAAAAATCAGCGTATGTCGAAAAATCGTGGGAACGAACGTGTTTTTGGAGGACATATCTCCTACCTCTCTTTGCGTCTGCCTCCATTCTATCATCTGTCCCCCACTCTCTTTGCGTCTATCCCCACCACAGCAATTATGCAATTATCCAACTTACAAAAATTTTACGCTATCTCTTAATTTTTTACTTAAGATTTCACATCCGTTTTTTTCAAATAGAGAATCGCTATAAAACAAAAGAAAGCAAAAAAAGCAAAAACCGATACAAAGAAAAAGATAATATTTTGCATCCCTGTCAATGCATCTAAAGATTTATTTGAGTTCATGCCGACTAACATGAGACTGTACGGCCAAAAGAACTCAAAGTTTTTTTTCGTTATAATAAGCGCAGGAACACTTCCTATCAATGCAATCCCAATTGGAATCGCAAAATTTCGGATTACCATAGACAAAAAAAGCTGCAAAGAACCGATGGCGAGAGCTGCGAGTGTTCCTCTGGCAATCCAGATAAGAATATCCGCAGGAAAGAATCCAGAAAGATGACAAAATTTTCCCGCGATAAAATATAAAACACTAATCCAAAGCTGAGTGATAATCGTAACCTTAAATACAATCGCTAATTTGGCAAAATAGAGACAGGGAATCGATACAGGGGCACTCATAATCGTATTCCAATTATGTCCTATATGCTCTAGTCTCCAAAGATAGGAGGCGTAGAGTCCGACGAGTGGCGCATAAAAAAAGGTAGAATAAAAGAGAGTAATCTGTGTCCAGAGCGAGTACCATCCCTCCGTCAAAACTTCTATATTTTGTAAATAATTAAAAGTTCCCATAATTGCTGGAATAATCGGAAGCAAAATACAGGCGAGATAAATAATCGAATGTCTCAACTTTAAATTTTCCGATTGAATACATCGAAGTAACATAGTATCACATCCTTTCTTACATATTTATATGAATAATTTTTTTTTACGATATTTTCTATACTATATTTCTTTTTTTAACGTCAACCATCGACAGAAAAAATAAAGAGCGACAGTAAAGAGAAGAAAGACAAAGAAAAGTTTCCAGTCAAATCCTCTATAATAATACGTAACAATACGAGTCTTTTCATCCCAGTCGTTTTCTAACTTAAAAAATGCACAAAAATACCCAAAAAGTACAAGTCTCGCAAAGCCTTTTGGAAAAAACAAGGAGAAGAGTCCCAAAAAAGAGCCAAGTAATCCGACAAGCAAAGGCAAAATTTGGTTTTGAGAGAGCAGGGATAAAACTTGCTGGATACTAAGCAATGCACAGCTCACAAGCAAGGTAGATACAATAAGCTCAAACAGCATAGCAATCGATAAGGTATCTTTAAAATGATAATATTTTCCCGCAAGTATAATAAAGAAAGCTTCTGCCAAAATCGTAAAAAAGATAGGAAGTAAGCCGCTTAAATATTTACAGTCGTAAAAGCTGCTCTTTTTTTGCAGAGTATATAAAAGCTTTAGCGTATCTCCCTTCACCTCCATATCACAGAGACGACTTGCCATAACAGCGATAAAAATAGGGTATAAAATTGTGTTAAGCACAGGAAAGAAATAAAAGCAGCTTAAATAGCCCTGTTTCAAATCATTATAGTGAGTTGGTCTCTGTGCATAAAACGTCCAAAGAAATTGCACAGCAATGAAAAAGAGTACAAAAATAAAATGACTTTTATGTCGCTGCTTTTTTTGCTCGACGATAAATTGTGTGAAAAAAGATGGGGTACTCATAGGCTCACCTTCTTCCCAGTTAAATTTAGGAAAATATCCTCTAAGCTTCTTTGTTCTTCCTCAATTCTCAAGACACCGATATTGGCTTCTACACAGAGTTTTACCGCTCTTATAATTTCTTCTTCTTTGAAACTATCTAGATAAATTTTATTTTCTTCCTGCCTAATCGGAAGATGATGAGATGCTAATAATTTCCAGGCAATCTGGTCATTTTGTGTTTTTAATAATATTTTTGTCCCACTTTGCTCGTGAAGTTCTAATAAACTGTCCTGGAAAATTAAGTTTCCATTATCGATGATACCGACATCCGTCGCCATCTGGTCAATCTCAGATAAAAGATGACTAGACACAAAAACAGTCATGCCGTGGTCTGGCAAGGAGCGAATCAATTCTCTCATCTCTAAAATTCCCGCTGGGTCAAGTCCATTGGTCGGCTCATCTAAAAAGAGTAGTTTTGGCTTGCCAAGAAGAGCGGCGGCGAGAGCGAGTCGCTGTTTCATACCGAGGGAGTACTGTCCCACCTTTTTATTTTGCTGATTTTCCATTCTCACCAGACTAAGGACGCGGCTAATATCGCTCTCAGGAACATTCTTTAATTTACAAATAATCTGTAAATTTTCTTTTCCACTTAAATGACCGTAGTAGGCTGGAGATTCAATTAAAGAGCCAGTGTCTTTTAGGATGGACAATCGATTTTTCTCTGTCATCTCCTTATCAAAAATAGACATATAGCCAAGACTTGGCTTTACAAGTCCGAGAAGCATTTTCATCGTAGTTGATTTTCCAGCCCCATTTGGACCTAAAAAACCGTATATACTGCCCTCTGGTATTCTTAAATCGAGTCGGTCTACTACTGTCTTCTCGTTATATTTTTTGGTCAATGCTTTCGTTACAATCGTGTATTTCAAAGCTATCACTTCCTTTCAAACTTATAGTAGCAAAGAGAACTTAGATTAGACTTAAGATGACCTTAAATTTACCTTAAATCTGGTGAGATGGATAATTAGGAAAAAATAAAATTCGTATTTATGTTATAATGATAGAGAATATAACCGCAAGAAATCGCAAGTTGCGAAATTGGAATGAAACAGATATGATAAACGCGTGAGGTGAGATAAGATGAAACTTCCTATAACAAAGAGATTAGAAGAAATTGTAGAATTACTAGAAAGAGATGGTTATGTAAAGTCAAGAGAGCTATCCAAAAAATACGAGGTAAGTATGGAGACAATAAGAAAGGAGCTCACTTACTTAGAGGAAATGGGGATAGCGAGAAAGGAATATGGCGGTGCAAGCTTATCGCCGCTTAGTGTAGAGAGGAGCATAGAGTTTCGAAGAGGGAGACATAGTGAAAAGATGCAGATTGCGAAGGCTGCAGTGAGGTTACTAAAAGATCACCATAGTATGATTCTTGATTCTGGCTCTACCTGTCAGGCGTGTGCGACCTATATTAATCGGATTTCTTCTATGGATATTATTACAAATTCTGTTGGAGCCTTTGAGCAATTAAATGGAAATATTCATAATGTTTTTTTGACTGGAGGAAAAAAGCGTGAAAAAAATATTTCAATGATAGGAAATTGGACGGAAATATTTTTAAGTCAAATACAGGCGGATATTTGCTTTTTAGGAACATCTGGAATTTTAGGGAGCAGTGGACCGACTTCACATTCTTATCAGGAATTGACTACAAAACAGATGATGATAAGAAGGAGTGATTTAGTCTTTGTTCTGGCAGATAGCAGCAAATTTCAGGAAAAAGGGTTTCATACGGTGGCAAGATGGGAAGAGATTGATGGAATTATTACAGACCATAATATATCACCCACATTATATGAAGAATATAGTAAAAAACTACCAGTATATATAGCAGAGGAGGATTTTGAAGATGAAGAAGATTGTTAAAGTATTGCCGTATTATGAGCCACGTATGTGGGGCGGTGGAGAGAGATTAGTGAAAGAATTTCACTACGAGACAGAGGTTGCGCCGTTAGGTGAGGTATATAATGTTGTCGCATTGCCAAATCACGCCGACTGTCCAGTGCCAGAGATGAATACGACATTATCAAAATTGTATCTCGATTATCCAGAATGGTTTGCATGTGATACAAAGGAGTTGCCTGTCCGCGTTAATATTTTAGACCCAGTGCAGAAATTATCGATTCAGATTCATCCAGATGATGAGTTTGCCGCCAAGTATAATGGAGGAAGAGGAAAACCAGAAGCTTGGGTTATCTTGGATACGACGGAGGACGGAGAAATTCAGTTTGGACATTACGCAAAGACAAAAGAAGAGTTTATCGATAAGACCAAAAATCATGATTGGAAGGGGCTGCTTAAATATTTAAAGGCAGTGAAAGATGGATTTATCGATATTCCAAGTGGAACATTGCATGCGATAGGGAAGGGAGTATTGACGTATAATATTTCCAGAAATGCAGACTGTACGCTTCGTCTATATGACTATGACCGTCTGGACCCTTCCACAGGGGAAAAGAGAGAAATTCAACCTGAGGAAGTTTACGAGAATGTCAATATTCCAGATTCTTCCACGGAATTTGTTTTATATCCTAGCGCTCATGAATTAGGAGTTGACGTGACGAGATACTGGGACCAGCCAGGATTATATACATTGATGAGATTACAAGTAGAAAAAAAGGGGAGATTTAGACATGACCGTTTCGCATTTTATACCTGTGTGGACGGAGAGGGAAAAGTAAATGAAGTTTCGATTCGAAAGGGAGAGACGATACTTGTGCCAGATGGATATGGATGGTTAGAGCTAAAGGGAAAGATGGATTTATTTTTAGCATCGTATCGAAATGAAAATTAGAAGGAAGAAAAGTATCGTTTAGAAAGATTTGTGACGAGACAAACAGCAAAAGGAAAAGTTTGAAAATAACAATAATTTTTTATATTTGGTATACAAACATTAAAAAATGGAAGGAGAATGATTATGAAATTACAGCTTGCTTTAGATGATATTACACTAGAAAATGCAGTGAAATTAGTGGAAGAGGTAAAAGAGAATATTGATATTATCGAGATTGGAACACCGATGGTTATTGAATACGGGATGGATGCAGTTCGCATAATGAAAGAGAAGTTTCCGCAAAAAGAAGTTTTGGCAGATTTAAAGATTATGGATGCTGGGTATTACGAGGCAGAGGAGGCATTGAAGGCTGGAGCTGATTATATTACAGTTTTGGGAGTTACAGATAATTTAACGATTCAGGGCTGTGTGGATGCTGCGAGAGATTATAAAGCAAAGGTTGTAGTAGATATGATATGTGTCGCAGATATGGAGGCTCGTATTAAGAAGATGGAGGAGTTGGGAGTAGATTTTGTCTCTGTCCATGTCGGAGTTGACCAACAGGCAGCAGGAAGAACCCCATTAGATGATTTAAAATTAATGAGTGAGACGGTTACTTATGTAAAAGTATCTGTGGCAGGAGGAATTTCTGTCAAGACATTACCTGCGTATAAGCAGTATAAACCAGATATTATTATTGTGGGTTCTGGAATTACACATGCAGAAAATCCGAGAGAGACGGCGAGAGAAATTTATAAAATTTTAGCAGAGTAAGTGTTAATTGCCTATGATTTAAAAGTAGCAACGGAGTGATGATTTTGCTTGTCATAGATTGGCTTGTTATAGATTGATATGTAGAGTAGACTGCGATGAGTGAAAGGTGATTGCTTCGTGCAGAGAGGGGATTTTATTTATGAAAATATTTGTAAAAAATACAGTGGATAAAATTTTAGAAGAATTGACGACTCTTTCAAATTATATAGAAGAGGACGAGTTGCAAAATATATCCAATAAACTTTATGAGACTTTTAAAAACGATGGAAAAATTTTTCTGGCAGGTGCTGGTCGTAGCGGTTGTGTCGTTCGAGCATTTACTAACCGCTTAATGCATTTGGGATTTACTTGTTATGTCGTTGGGGATATTACGACTCCGTCGATAGGAAAGGGAGATATTTTGTTTTTATTATCAGGCTCGGGAAAGACGGAGTCTCTTGTCAATATGGCTAAAAAGGCAAGAGAATATGACACCAATATTTTAACGATAACATTGCAGCGAGATGGAGTTATCGGTCAAATGTCTGATGCCGCCATTGTACTTCCAGGAACGACAAGATTACAAGATAAGGCGCAATTTATATCCATTCAGCCGATTGGGTCGAGTTTTGAACAATTAAGTTGGCTGACCTGTGATGCGATAATTATGCTCTTAAAAGAGAAATTGCAGTTAAATAATGAAGATTTAATATTTCGCCATGCAAATTTAGAGTAAAAGTTAAATATGAGACCACGCAGTATTTCGAGAAAGAGATATTGCGTGGTCTTTTTTGAATGTTTTGAATGAATTTTAGTTTTTGGAAGATATTTGTTTGCGATACTGTGACGGAGTGAGATGAATCTCTCTTTTGAAAGCCCGGATAAAGGTTTCTGGATTTATGTAGCCGAGAGAAGCGCCGATATCTGCGACTGTTTTTTTGGTATTTAGTAGCATATGTTCCGCCTTTCGTATGCGAATTGTTCTCTTCCAATCATTAAAGCCAACACCAGTTGTATTTTTAATTAATCTGGAACAGTAAGATACGGAAAATCCAAAATGCTCTGCCACATCCTGAAGGGATATGTCTTCCAGATTATCTTGTATATAGTTTAAAACCATGAAATTATCTTCCGAGTGGATGGAATTTGGCATACAGGAAGATTCTATCGTGTCTTTAAAATATCGCATCATTTTTGCATTCATCATTGTAAACATTCCGATAAGAATTTGATTGGTGTAAATATCATAGTGAAGCTGTTCAGCGTACATTTTTAATAAAAAATCATTATCCCAATTCGTTGTGTGAAAAATAAGATACTCGAGTTGGTGGAAATTATATAGACCTTGCGAAAAAAATTCATTTATAAGGTCATTTCCTATGGTGAGAGGGAGGAACATTTGGTGGAAAGTACTTTTTCTTAATAGTATATTAAAGACAAGAGTGTCATCTGAAAAGACTTCCATCGTGTGGAAAACTCCTGGGGCAATAAAAATAATATCTCCCTCTTTAAAATATAGACGTTTTAAGCCGATATTTTGAAAACAAAAACCAGAATATACATAGATAATTTCGAAAAAATTATGTCGGTGCATGAATGCGGGGGTATAACGATTATGAGGAGAGATAAAAATACTGCGATTATCCTCATCATTGAAATATTCATCATCATTCATCTCATAGGAAATAATATCTGGAAGTAGTTCAGGAATCACTAAATGACGTTTGATAGCATCGTCTTTATCTATCTTATTTAAGAAATTTTTTAATGACGCTGGTGATTTTCCTGCAAGGTAATATTCTTTGTAAAATTGTTCATCTGCATTGAGAGGAGTGAGGATGTTTAAAACTTCTTGTGAATCGATATCCATATATTTTCCCTCCTTTTTATTTTGTGAAATTATATAATAAATTGACGTTTTTTGTTCTAATTTTATAAGTTAATTTTCGCATACAGTGCAAAAAATGTCAACAAATAGAGCAATTTTGCCAATTAAAAATAAATATTCATTTGATTATAATATATTTATCACAAAGCAATAGAGAAAGTAAAAAAGAAAGGTGGAAATGATATGAATGATATCGCACAAAAGACCGCTACAGTTTCGAAAGGATTTTTGTATCGGCAAAGATTTGGTTATGGATTAGGCGATTTTGCCTGCAACTTAATTTGGCAGGTGATTTCACTCTATCTTCTGTATTTCTACACAGACGTTATGAAGCTAGATGCGAAGGCGATTGCGGCAATGTTTGTTGTATGTAGAATTATTGATGCTATTACGGATGTTTTAGTTGGCTTTGCCATCGATAAAACAAAGACGAGATGGGGAAAAAGTCGTCCGTGGTTTTTGTTTGGAGCAATTCCATTTGCCCTGGCAGCTTTTTTGGCTTTTAGTGTTCCAAATATCTCTCCAAGCGGAAAATTAGCTTATGCTTATATTACCTATATTTTCCTCTCCTTTATGTATACGGTTGTAAACATTCCTTTGGCATCCATTCTGCCAGCATTGACAGATGATATGAACGAGAGAACTGTCTTGGCAACATGGAGAAAGTTTTTGGCTTTTATGGGTTCCACGATTGTATCTGCAACAGCACTTACTTTAGTAAATCTTATCGGTAAGGGAAATGAAGCGTTAGGTTTTCGAGTAGTTATGGGGATTTTTGGTATCGTGGGATGCCTTTGCTTCTTCTTGACATTTTTATTAGTGCGAGAAAATAATATTCAGGAGAATGCAAAGAGTGCTACATTGAAAGAAACAATTATCTCTCTGGCGAAAAATACACCTTGGAAACTTTTTGCATTGAATATTTTATTTATGTGGACTGGCTATTTCATGCAATCATCTGCTTTGGTATACTATTATAAGTATTATATAGGAAGCACGTCCATGTCTTCTTTAGTGGCGACAATTATGACTATGGTTCCAATGGTAGCAAATTTGACAGTGCCTTTTCTTGCAAAACGCCTTGGAAAAAGAAATTTATATTCTACTGCAGCTGCAGTTCAGCTTTTTGGATTAGTTATTATTTTCTTTGGAAATTTAAATACTAGTATTATTATAGTAGGTGCATTTATCTCAGCATGTGGTTATGGTGTGAAGGAAAGTATTTATTTTTCTATGCAAGCTGACCCAGTGGATTACGGAGAGTGGAAAACAGGTGTGCAGGCAGCAGGAACGTTATCTTCCATCAATGGATTTCTTGGAAAAGTGGCTCAGGCAGCAGCGGGCGGTATTTCTGGAATTTTGTTGGCATGGGGTGCTTATGATTCCGCGGCAACGGTACAGACTGCGGAGGCATTATTGGCAATTAAGGCGATGTATTTATATATTCCGATGATTCTTTTGGTATGTTCCATTGTGACGATGTCCTTTTATAAGTTAGATAAGCAATTTCCAAAAATCCAAGCTGAGTTGGAGAAGAGACGCTTGGTGGAAAGAGAAGCACAAAATTAAAGTAAAATAATTTATGTTTTTTAGGTCTTAAAGTTATATATTTCATGTAAAAGTGAAATATATAGCCTTTTGACCTTAGCATCTATTATATGATTGATAGTTGATAGGTAATTGTATAGAAAAATATAGTAAAATAGAAAGGATAATATAATGGCATTTACATTTCAGATTAATGATGATATAAATTTTATTCACGATGAGGTGCTTCTTCAAAAGGCAGAAGAGAATCGTCCAGAAATTAAAAAACAAGATATTTTTCCGACTCGTATTGTGGAGCTAGTGAAAGATTCCAGTAAATTGAATGGATATGGAGTCGTAGAAAGTGAGAAAAAACTAGAAGATTTAGAAAAATATGGATGGAAGCGAGATGAAAAAGTGATTCTAGATTTTGGAGACCACCAAGTTGGAAGCTTTAAAATCGATATCGACCAGGCAGGCTCTCCTATGGATGCACCGCTTTATCTTCGCATTAAATTTGCTGAAATACCGGCGGAGTTAGCTGTGGAATCTTCGGAATATGAGGGATGGCTGAGTCGCTCTTGGATTCAGGAGGAATTTATCCATTTAGATGAGCTTCCTGCCGTCTTGACTCTTCCAAGAAGATATAGCTTTCGCTATGTCGAGTTAAAAATTATAGATACTTCTCCAAAATGGCAGGCGGTATTTTCTAATCCGATTGTGACGACGGAAAGTTCTGCCGATTATTCTAAGTTGGAGAAGATAGAGTTAGAAGACTTAGAGCTTCAAAGAATTTATGATGTAGGAGTGAAAACGTTAGCTGACTGTATGCAGGACGTTTTTGAAGATGGTCCAAAGCGCGATAGACGTCTATGGCTTGGTGACCTTCGTCTTCAGGCGCTGGCTAATTATGCTACCTTTGACAATGTAAATCTCGTCAAGAGATGTTTATATCTCTTTGCGGGAATGACGACGGAGGAAGGGAAAATATCTGCCAATGTTTTTGTCAAACCGAAAAATATTCCTGATGATACTTTTTTGTTTGAGTATAGTTTATTTTTTATCTCTACTTTGTATGATTTTAATCAGGCACATCCAGATTTGGAATTTGTTCAGGAATTATATCCTACTGCAAAAAAACAGATGGATATTACTCTGAGTATGTTTGATGAGAATGGGAAGTTAATGGTAGATGATAAGTATCCTGTTTTTGTAGATTGGTCGAATGATTTTAATAAGGATACGGCGGGACAGGCTGAGGTCATTTATGTATTGAAGCAATTTATTGCTCTTGCTGAGTTGGTGAAAGAGGAACAGCTTGAGACATATCAAGTTATGTTGGAGCGTATCTCTAATTATGCCAGAGAGCAATTATTTGATTCTTCCAAAAAATTATTCGTGACAGATGGTGTGGAGTATAATATTGCAAGTCAGGTTTGGATGGTTTTGGCCCATGTTATGTCGGATAAAACAAATAAAGAGATTATGCAGTCTATGATAAAGAATCTTTTTCCAGTGAAGGGAATTGCGACTCCGTATATGTATCACCATATTGTGGAGGCTTTCTTTGAGGCGGGGTTGAAGAAAGAGGCTGTGACGATTATGAAGGATTACTGGGGAACGATGATTGATTTGGGAGCGGACACTTTTTGGGAGGCTTTTGACCCGTATCAGCCAGAGTATTCGCCGTATGGAACTCCGATTGTGAATAGTTATTGTCACGCATGGAGTTGTACGCCTGTTTATCTTATTCGTAAATATTTGATGGATTAGAGGAATGGGGAGAATGCTATGATGATAGAGTAAAATTAAAATTTTGGGATAATGGAGAGAGACGCAAAGAGAGTCCGTCGATATATCCTCAAAAAACACGTTCGTTCCCACGGTTTTTCGACATACGCTGATTTTTGCCGCCTCCCGCAAACTCACGCCTACGGCGCTCAGACAGTGCTCCAGCGGCAAAGCTAAGTATATAGAAAAAACGCTCCACTCTCTATCGTTTTTTGAGGATATATCGACGGACTCTCTTTGCTGTGTATTGGCAAAAGCTTATAAAATTTAAAGTTTTTTCCTTAAAAATAAGTATTGTTTTCTTTTAATATTTGGATGGCTTGGCGGATGATTTGGGCATCGGTTTGCCAGATTTTGTACTCGTCAAATCCGGGGAGTCCCATCGAAACATCTAAGCGTCGAAACTGCATTTTGCTGTCTGTTATGATTTTTCCTGACATATGATAAGATTGGATTCCAGTGAAAGGAATCAGTTTGCTGATGATTTTTGGAGAAATTCCTGCTCCTGCCAAGATTTCGATTCGTCCATTACTTTTTTTATAGAGTTCTAAGAGGAGTTTTCTTCCTTCCCATGCGGAGTTTTTTTGTCCGCTTGTTAGTATTGTTTTTAGTCCTAATTGGATTGCTTCTTCCATTGTTTTTAATGGGTCTTTACACATATCATATGCGCGGTGAAGTGTTACGGATGTTCCATTTGCCGCTTTTATGATTTCTTGCATCTGTGCTATATTTAGTGAACCGTCTGGTTTTAAAATTCCTGTTACAATCGCGTCTGCGCCTAATTCATGATACATGATAGCTTCCTCTTTCATAGAGGCAAATTCATACTCGTTATAACAGAAGTCTCCAAATCTTGGACGGAGTAATACCCGTATTTCTAAATCGGTATTTTCCCGTACTTGCTGAAATAATGCCTTACTGGGTGTTGTTCCACCTATGATTAGATTAGAACATAATTCTAGGCGTGTCGCACCACCTTCTTGTGCTTTTACGGCGGACCGTACATTGTCCACACATACTTCTAAAACGTATCCCATAAATATACACTCCTTTTTGTCTGTTTCGATAAAAATATTTTTGCTGTTTTTCGCTTTCGACTATTATTGCCGGGGATAGTAGATATGCTTGTTCATTGCTTTGAGTATTGTACGTAGTATAGCATAGGCTATGAAATATTTGCAATAGTCTGTTTTTTATTTAGTGTTTGTTTTTGTTTACTTTTTAAGTATTTTAAAAATATGATTCGGAGGCTTAAATTTACCTTAATTATTCAGTGCAAATATAGAAGTAGGGAAAAGAATGGAGTATAATATAATTAATTATAAGGAAAAAATAAAAAAGGTTCTGTTTCTTGTAAATATTTATGATGGATAGAAACTGGACAGAGTATGTTAATAGGAAGGAGAGAGGCTCTTTTCTTATAACTGAAGTTATGAGGAGCCTAATGATAATGAATGAATTTATTTAATCGAAAAATACTTCTCGTAGACGATAATGAAGAATTATTAAAAATGATAGAGGATACCCTGAAACGAAATGGTTATGAAAATATCATAACAGCCCAAACTGTAAAAACTGCGATAAAATGTTTTCAGGAAGAAAAGCCAGATTTGGCGGTATTGGATATTATGTTGCCGGATGGTGATGGTTTTTATCTTTTCAGAAGAATTAGGGAGGAGTCGCAAATTCCTATTTTGTTTTTATCGGCGAAGGATGAGGATAATGACCGACTTTTTGGGTTAGGGTTAGGTGCGGATGACTATATGACTAAGCCGTTTTTAGCACAGGAGCTTGTGCTTCGTGTAGGTGCTATTTTAAGGAGAAGCTATGCTCTTATAAATATGGAAAACGATTCTGACTCAGAGACGAAAAAAGAAGAGGAAGGATTTTATTTGGGGGAAAAATGGATTTCTTTTGCGGAGGCGACTGTGACAGATAAGGAGAGTGGAAGTGTTTCTCTCACAGCGAAAGAATTAATCTTATTAAAGAAACTATATGAAAATAGAGGAAGAATTGTCACTTTCGATGCACTCTGTCAGGCGGCGTGGCAGGATTCTTATTACGGATATGAGAATACATTAATGGTACATATCAGGCATTTGAGGGAGAAAATCGAGGAGGAACCGTCGAAGCCGAAGTTCTTACTGACGGCGAGGGGATTGGGATATCGACTTGTAAAGGAAGAGGGAAGATAGTAATTCTTTATTAAGAGGCAGTGAGTTTTGAGTTACGGGAAACGAAAGGAATCGTTCAGCCATGCATAAAGGAAGGAATTGGATGTATGAAGAGTTTGATAAAAATTATTTCTAGATATTCTATTACAGCGGGAGTTATGATTTTGGTGATTTTATTTAGTAATATAGCTGTGCTTGGGTATCTGGGATATCGCTCTATTGCAGAGGAAGATGACTTGGCTTATAATGGAAATATTCGAGTCGCGATGGAGAAAATTGGAAATGAATTGTCGCAATCGAAGGAAGAGAAGACGAAAAAGGAAGGAAAGTATCATTTATCCAAGAAAGGGAAGAAAACTTTAAAGGAGACGAAATTTGTCTGGGCGATGGCGTTAAATCAGCAGGGGGATGTTGTGTGGAAATGGAAGCTTCCAGATGAGATTCCGTTAAATTATAGTTTATCCGATGTGGCTACTTTTACTAGATGGTATCTTTGTGATTATCCTGTGCGAGTTTGGAAGAGTGGAGAGCTTTTATGTGTGTACGCCTATCCAAAAGATTCGTATACGGTTTTGAATTTATATTCCACAGTGAGTTCGATAAAAAATTTCCCTCAGTATATCAAATTGTTTTTGATAGCAAATTTAACTGTAATTATCGTATTTATTTTGACGCTCGGTTATCGATTTTACTGGTCTTTAAAACCAATCTCTCAGGGTATTGAGGCGCTCTCAAAGAAAGAGCCGATTCACTTAAGAGAGAGGGGAATAGCGAGTGATTTGGCAAAGAAAATTAATATTACTTCCAAGACTTTGGAGGAGCAAGATAGGAAATTGGCGAAGAGAGACCAGGCGAGAACAGAGTGGATTGCAGGAGTCTCGCATGATATTAGAACTCCTCTCACTTTGATTATGGGATATTCAGAAAGATTGATGAGTCAAGATGAGAGTATAAGTGAGAAAGATAGAAAGATAGATAGAGAGATAGAGGGAAATAGAGATGTTAAAGATGAGATGGAAGATGATAAAAAGACAGAAAAACAAAAACGAGAAATGGCGAAATCTATTTATCGTCAGGCGATTATTATAAAGCAGTTGATAGAAGATTTGAACTTAACTTCTAAGCTTACTTATAATGCGACACCTCTTTCTTTAACAGAATGTGAGCCTGCAAAGCTTCTTCGAGAATCTGTGGCAGATATTTATAATAGCGGATTAGATGAGAAATATGAGATAGAAATTTACATATCCGAGGAGGCGGAGCAGAGCAAGGTTTTGATTGATGAAAAATTAATAAAAAGGGCAATCCGTAATATTTTGGGGAATAGTATCAGGCATAATAGCGGGGGATGTATTGTGAAGGCAAGATTATGTGTACAAGATGAGGAGATATCTTATACATTTTTGGACAGTGGACCAGGAATTCCAGATAGAGTAGTAGAGATTTTGGAGGAGGAGAGATTAGTAAATAGGGAGAAAATAAGAGCTCAAGGAAAGTGGAGGAGGAAGAAAGAGGAGGAAGAAAGGGTACAAGGGATAGAAAAAGAGAGGGATAAACGAGAGGAGAATAAGAAACAGGTACATATTATGGGCTTGCGATTGACTAGACAGATTGTAGAGGTACACGGAGGAGAGTTCCTTTTTTGTGAGAGAGAAGAGGGGGGATATGATTGTAGGATAAAATTGCCGTGTTTTTAAAAATTTAGAGTATTGTAGTGGAAACAGACGCGGAGAGAGTTGTAGTGGAACCAGACGCAAAGAGAGTCCGTCGATATGTCCTCGAAAAACACGTTTGTTCCCACGGTTTTTCGACATACGCTGATTTTTGTCGCCTCCCGCAAACTCGCTCCTTCGTCGCTCAGACAATGCTCCAGCGACAAAGCTAAGTATATCGAAAAACCGCTCCACTCTCTATCGTTTTTTGAGGACATATCGACGGACTCTCTTCGCTGTGTATTGGCAAAACACTAGAGAATTCTTTTTATAAGGACAACTACTATATAGGTTCAATATAAGTTTTCTGTTTTTTGTTAACCAATAGAAAAGTTATACTATTGCATGGAGAAGATTTATTGACTTTCTTTTTCGTGCTTGCTAGAATGTAGTTAAATATAGAAAAAAAGAAGGTTTAAAAGTAGTTGATATGGAGTAAATAGTTCGATGAAAAATCGTTTTTTCGTTAGTTAGAAAGTAGGGAAGTTTTATATAATGAGGTGATGGAAATGCAAAGTGATTTCGGAATAGGTAATACTGGTATTTCAAGAAAAAAGAAAATAGATACGTTTGAAATTATGCATATGGATAAAATTGTCGCTAAGATTTCATCGAATGGAAAAGCTGAAGTTTTGGATGAGAAGTTTATGCCATATGATTTATATTTAGAAGAAGAGGACGAAAATGATATAGATATCTTAGTAAATAATATAAATAATTTTAATTATTGGTGTGCTTCGAGAGTCTTATCATTGGACAGAAAATATGCAAAAGAAATATTAAATAGTATAGGAGTTGCACAAGCCATCACGGATAAAGATAGAGCCAAGATTTCGTTATCATATCACTGTGTTTCTTTAACGGATGTGTACTGGGTAAGAAGATTTGGAGAAGAAATTAGTTTTGAAAAATTGAATTTATACGATAATCCTTTAAATGATGCTATTGTAGAACTCTCTCTTAGAGGACGCCAGATGACTGTGACAAACCAGGAATTGGCACCAGACTTATCTACAAAAGGATGTTTTCCTAAAGCATGGATTAGAGAGAAGGATGGATTTAGCTTGTTGAAGGATGGGGGAGAAGAAGCTGTTAGGAGAGAACTATTGGCAAGTGAGATTTGTCAGTGTTTTGATGTGCGACAAGTGAAATATTCAGAGTATATATATGATGGTGAAGTGGTTACCAAAAGTAGGATTATAACATCAAAGGAATATTCTATTGTATCTAAGATGGCGTTCGATGTATATGCATGTAATCACGATTTGGATACAGTCAAAGTTTGCAAAGAAATCGACCCAGAGACATATTATGGTATGAATATATTGGATTATTTGACAGGAAATACAGATAGACATCCAGAAAATTGGGGATTTTTGGTTAATAATGGGAATAATGAATATATCTGTTTGTATCCAGTCATGGATTTTAACCAATGCTTTTTGTCCTACGATAATATAGATGGGGCTAGATGCCAGACTGTCTGGCCAGAAATTTTATCACAGAGGGAGGCGGCAATTGAGGCTGTAAAATGTATCGGTCTTAGACAGATACAGGAGATAGATATGAGTAAATTTAGAGATATGGAAAAAGAAGCTAAGATGTTTCAAATGAGATTAGAAGAATTGAAAAAATACGTGAATGAGACTAAAGTATAACAATATTTTCATCAGATAATAAATCGTTCGCTAATGGAATATTTATATGAAAAACGATAAAGAAAAAAAGGGAGATAATGCATAAGTAAAATAGATTACTCATAAATTATCTTCCTTATTAAAATTTAATTCTATTTACATGATACTAGAGTCAAAAGGTCTAAAATCCGATGCAAGCTTGCTTGTGAGAGGACTTTTGACCCAAGCGTTATTTACATAGAGATAAAAAAGTTTCGTGAATTTTTGTGTGATTGTCAAGCTCTGGGTGAAAAGCAAAGGCTAATTGGTTTTGATAGCGTACCGCAACAATACGTTCATCCACAGTGGCGAGAATTTCTACGTCGTCGCCGACTTTGGTCACAAATGGGGCGCGAATAAATGTCATTGGAACTTCTCCGATACCTTTTAAATTTTCGTGAGCATGAAAACTTCCCAGTTGGCGACCATACGCATTTCTGCGCACAGTCATCGGGATTGTTCCAAAATAAGAAGTTTCTTGTCCCTCGATTTTGTCTGCAAGAAGAATCATTCCAGCGCAGGTGGCGAGTACGGGCATTCCCTGTTCAATTTGAGTTTGGATAGTGGAAAACATATTTAATTCTTTTAAAAGTTTTCCCTGAACTGTGCTCTCACCTCCAGGAAGAATGATTCCGTCATATTCCTGCAAAAGGTCAGATTCTTGTCGAAGTTCTATGCAGGAAGCACCGAGTTTTTCTAATATTTTCTCGTGTTCAATAAAAGCTCCCTGCACAGCTAATACCGCAATTTTCATAAACAATAACTAGACAGTTTTTATACTCACTTTTCCTTTTGGTAATAGGTAGTAGAAAAACTGCCATTTCCCTTCTAAAAATTTTAATTAGGAAAAACTATTCTATTTTCCTCTCTCAGCCATCAATAGAGCGATTTCCTGCTCGTTAATTCCAACCATGGCTTCGCCCAAATCTTTGGAGAGCTCTGCAATCATTTTAGCGTCTGTGAAATTTGTCACGGCTTTTACGATGGAGTTTGCTCTTTTTTCTGGATTGCCAGATTTGAAGATTCCAGAGCCGACAAAAACACCCTCTGCTCCAAGTTGCATCATCAATGCTGCGTCCGCAGGAGTGGCGACACCGCCGGCTGCAAAGTTGACAACTGGAAGTTTTCCATTTTCATGCACATATTCCACTAAATCATAAGGAACTTGAAGTCTCTTTGCCTCCTCGAATAATTCATCCTCACGCATACTTGTAATCTTGGCAATCTCGCTATTCATCATTCTCATATGTCTCACTGCTTGAATGATATCTCCTGTTCCAGGCTCACCCTTTGTACGAATCATAGAAGCACCCTCGTTAATCCTTCTAAGTGCCTCCCCAAGGTCCTTGGCTCCGCAGACAAATGGTACTTTAAAATTTCTCTTATTAATATGATATACATCATCAGCAGGGGAGAGAACCTCACTCTCATCGATATAATCAATCTCAATCGCCTCAAGAACCTGTGCCTCCACAAAATGACCAATACGGCATTTTGCCATGACAGGGATAGATACAGCGTTTTGGATTCCTTCAATCATCTTAGGGTCGCTCATTCTTGACACACCGCCTGCTGCTCTAATATCAGCTGGAATACGCTCAAGTGCCATAACCGCACATGCGCCAGCCGCTTCCGCAATCTTTGCCTGCTCAGGAGTTGTGACATCCATAATAACTCCACCCTTTAACATCTGTGCCAACTGTTTATTTAACTCATATCTGTTTTCCATCTTAAATTCCTCCTAAATTGAAAATATATTAATTATTTAAAGCAGTAGTTTTTCCACAAATAGCTGTGATAAAATAAGTTTTGTTTGTTTCACGGAGAGTTTCAAAAATATTTGCGTTAATGAGCATTCTGCTTTAGAATAGTTTAGATTTTACAAAGTAAATATCAGAAAAAAGATAAATTTTAGAAAGATATTCTGAAATTTACTTTATCAAAATGCATGGATACAGTATAAGCAAAAATAATCTCCGTTAAAAGAACCAAGTAAGATGAATTTTACAGTACCAGATAGAACCAAAAAACAAAAAATCAATGGTACCAGATAGAGAAAACTTAAATTGTTTTGCCAATTAACAAAAACTTTACGCTATCTTATAAAAAAGTTGCCTAAAAATCTGAAATGAGATATACTAAAATGCAAGAGAAAAAATGGAAAATAGAGGAAGAATTGAGGAGAAGGAGGAAGAGGAAAGAGATGTTAAATCAACGTCAGATAGAGATATTGTTGGAGTTTTGCAATCATCCAGACGAGTACCTAACAGGAAACTATTTTGCGGATAAATTAAATGTGAGTTTGAGAACAGTACAGGGCGATATGAAGATGATTCGCAATGAATTAGAGGAGGAAAATTGCGCGAAAATTATATCAAAAGCTTCCAAGGGCAGCTGTATCCAAGTAAAAGATTATGATGAGTTTTCGGCATTTGTCAATTCTTTATACCAACAGTATACAACAGTTTCGCTCAGCTACCCTGTTAGCCGTATTAGCAAAATATTATTATTGCTCTTAAATCGCCATAGAGCAATGCCGATTGCACAGATGGAGGAAAAGTTTTTTGTCTCTCGCTCCACAATCTTAAATGATTTAAAACGTGTGGAGGAGATTTTAGAGGAGTTTGATTTGGAACTATTGCGGGGCAATAATAAAGTTATGATAGACGGATTTGAGATTAATAAGCGCCGTTGCCTTGCAAAGCAGGATTTATATTTAGCACATATAAAAAATGAGCGGGGAATGTTTTATGTAGATGAGAGACAGATTGCGAAGATTAAAAATATATTGACGGATATCTTTGTTGAGCATAAATATTATATTATGGATACGGACTTCAATAATGCGATTTTATTTTTGAATGTGATGATTTGTCGAATGGGAGACGGATTTTATATTCAACAAAATGAAATAGATATTAAAGGAGAAAATTTGGGAACGGAGTATGAAATTTCAAAGGACGTATTTGAGAGAATTAGTCATAGATTTTTTATTAAGATAACCGAAGAGGAAATCTTGTATTTTGCACTTTATCTAAAAGGAAAGGGAAATAACAAAGATTCCGATACGATTCCAGAAGAGATGAATGAATTTATTGTGGAGGCGTTAGAGGCAATTCGTCAAAATTTTGATGTGGACTTGACAGATAATATTAATCTGCGAATCACATTGGGGCTTCACTGTATGGCACTTAGTATTAGAATTCAGTATGATATGCAGGTTAAAAATGAAATGTTAGAGTATGTCCGTGAGACCTTTCCTCTAGGCTATGACGTAGGCGCCTATTTTGGATATCTGCTCAGTGAAAAATATGGAAAAAAAGTGACGGAAGATGAGATTGCTCTGTTGGCAGTACATTTTTATAGCAGTTTATTGGAGCATAATCGACAGTCGAATAAGAGAAAGATTCTTGTTATTTCAACGTTGAAAAATAGTATGACGGTTTTACTAAAACAGACGTTGCTTCGCTGGTTTTCTGAGTATGTATCGGTAGTTGATTTTGTTGACCCGATGGGAGTGGAGGAGGAAATGCTCGATGAATATGAGATTTTCTTGACGACGGAGAAGGGAGAGTTTTTTGAAAAAGGATTGGCGATGTATGTGGATATTTTTCCAAAAGAGAGCGATTATATGAATATAAAGTTAAATATCGACGGATTTAAAAATATTGAAGATGTGACGGCAATCTTCCGCCCAGAATTATTTCATGTCTCAAATTCAGCGAAGAAAGAGGATATCTTGAAGAAGATATGTGATAGCGCAACTGAATATTTTGAGCTGGAAGGTTTACATGAGCAGGTTATTGCGAGAGAAGAGATTGGTAGCACGTTTTTTAGCAAAAATATCGCAGTTCCTCATCCGATGTACGCCGTATCTTCGGATACATTTGTCGTTGTGTATTTCTCAAAAACTCCTGTCATCTGGGATGAGGAAAAGAATAAAGTAAATTTAGTGATGCTTATGCATGTCGGAAAAAATAATCCTCAGGCGTTTCAGCTATGGAATTATTTTTCAAAAATATTTGCGAGTAAGACGTTAGTTTCCAGATTAGGAGAAAATCCGACGCATGAGAATTTTATTTCTCTAATTAAAAATGCCCTTGAGACGGGAATTAATAGTAATGAGATATAATCATGATGTTGGGGTCAAAAGGTCTAATAGTGAAGTGACTGTATATTTAGGGGAGGAGATTCCCCATCTGTACAGTCATTTACCAGAACTTTTATAGTGCAAAAAAGAGAAGAAAGATGAAATAGGTCAATTATCTTTCTTCTCTTTTTGTTTAAAGAGGAGCGCCAAATGGAAAATATATTGGCAGTACGTTTCCATCTGGCATTATCTATTCTTATTTGGTTTTTGGGAGGGTGCAGGCTTACTCGTGGCTTCTTAAGCCTGCATAGGAAAATGGATTATTGATTGATAATAGTGACTAATTCTGCGGCTTTTTTTGCTACATTTTCCACAGACTCCAAACTAAGTTCAATTACGCTGCAGGCATTATGATTTTTTTCGTAAGCAGCACCGAATGTGGAGACAAAAGCTTTTCTTAAGTCAGAGCCGTAGTTGATTTTTAGTAAGTTATACTGTCTTGCTTTTTGCACGATATCAAATGGGATTCCAGAACCGCCGTGCATAACGAGAGGTACTGGTGAGATCTCAGAAATCGTCTTTAAGAGTGGAAGGTCAACCTTTGGCTCAATATCGAGTCCATGTACATTTCCGACGGATACGGCGAGAAGGTCACAGCCTGTTCTCTCGACGAAATCAAGTACCATATTGGGGTCTGTCTTGCAGTCTGCCTCATTTACGATATCTTCTTCTTTCCCCTGTAATGCTCCAAGCTCGGCCTCGACTGGAACACCATAAAAATGGCAGTACTCGACGGCTCTTTGTACTTCTTTAATATTTTCCTCAAATGGAAGATGAGAAGCGTCAATCATAATAGAAGTAAATCCTGCATTGACGCAGGCCTTTACATCTTCGTAAGATTTGCCATGGTCTAGGTGAAGACCGATTGGAACATCACTGTCTTTTAGGGCATCTTTTACGAGATAAGTGATAGTCTCTGGACTGGATAATCTTAAATTATTGGAAGAAATTTGGATATATCCTGGAAGATTAGCCATATTAAGTCCCTTTGCAATCGCATAAGTCATCTCCAAATTTGTCGTGTTAAAAGCAGGTAACATCAGGTTACGTTCACTTGCGTACTTCATAAGGTCAAAACCGTTTACTATTTTCATCTTCTTATACTCCTTTTCTTTTTATTAAGTTATTGTTTTCTTATTAGGAAAGACTTTGGTGAAAAGCTTTTCTAATAGGGAATGTCGCTAGGCGACGGTTTCTTGTTTTTTGTCTACTTGTATGTATCAAGCTTGGTTTTATTATATCAACGAAAAGAGTTTATAAATATTTGTTATTGCGGGATAAATCTCGCAAAAAAGCGTAAAACAAAAGGTAGAGTTTGCTCAAAAAGATAGCGAAAGAAAAACGAAAAAGGAGGGTGGGATTGTGTAATCTTTTGCGTAATAAATCATGCAATGAGATATCAAAGATTTCATGAAGGAATACGCAAAAGATTGTGTTCACAGCTCGAAATTTAATGATATAGTTAACTCACAACAAAGCAAAACGCAAAAAAAGAAAAAGTAAAGGAGAGAGAAAATGAAAGTAATAGCAGTATCTCATGGAAGCTATTCACAGGGGCTTGTCGATAGTGTACAGATGCTAATCGGGAAGCAGGAGAATTTAGTAGCTTATGGATTATTTCCAGAACAGACGGTGAGTACATTGACAGAAAAATTGGAGAAGGAAATCCAGTCGACTCCCAAGGAGGAGGAAATCTTATTTTTAAGTGATTTATTTCACGGAAGTCCATTTAACGCAGTCGTATCCTTAATGGAAAATTATAAGTTTTATCATGTGACAGGAATCAATATTCCTCTTGCGGTGGAAGTGATGATGGGACGATATGCAGATAAAAGCGCAGAGGAAATCTGTGAGGGATTGATGGAGACTGCACCAGATACGATTAAATATGTAAACAAATTATTTGAGAATGTAGAAGACGAGGAGGAAGAATAATGAAGAATATTGTATTGGCAAGAGTAGATGATAGATTAATTCACGGTGAGGTTGTCTCTGTATGGACACCTAGTTTAAATGTAAATAGAATTATTATTGTGGATGATGATGTGGCAGCAGATAGCTTTAATAAGAGAGTTATCAAGGCGTTGGCTCCAAACGGAGTGAGATGTAATGTGTATGCGACAGAGAGAGGAGCTGAAATTTTACAGAAAGATTCCAAAGACCCAAATGAGAGGGTTATGGTTCTCACAAAGACTCCTATTACGTATGACCGCATGGCAGATATGGGGTTAAAGCTTACGGATGTGAATCTCGGAGGAATGGGACTTCGGGGAGAGAGAACTCCTTTTATTAAAAATGTAGCTTGTTCTCCAGATGAAATTGAGGCGATTAAAAATTTGATGGCGAAAAATGTCCATGTATACTATCAGTTAGTTCCAGAACAGCAAGTAATTGAGGCGGCTGAGTATGTAAACAAATAAAAAAGCTGGCGAGAATCGTAGTTTTACGTGGAGATAAAGCAATGAGATAAAATCAATATCATTTTCAAAGGAGGAAATAAGAATGGGATCCATGACTTTGGTGCAGGCGGCTTTATGCGGAATTATCTACTGGTTGGCAGTAGGTAATCTTCCGTTTGTGGGACTTTGGTCCTTACAAAGACCTCTCGTATGTGGCGCTCTCACTGGATTAGTATTAGGACATCCCGTAGAGGGAGCTGTCATTGGGGCGACGATTAACTTAGTTTATTTAGGTTTTATGTCAGCTGGAGGTAGTATGCCAGCCGATATGGGACTTGCAGGTGTACTTGGAACAGCTTACGCAATCGCAGGTGGTTTAGATACAGATACTGCATTAGCATTGGCAGTTCCAATCGGAATTTTGGGAACAATTGTCTGGGCGGCACGTATGACATTTGACTCTATTTTTGTACATATGGCAGATAAGTATATTGAAAACGAGCAGTATAATAAAATATGGATAGCGAATGTCCTGCTCCCACAAATTATGTGTTTTTGTATGACAGCAATTCCATGTACGTTGGCAGCTTATTTTGGTTCCACCTATGTTCAGGGAATTTTGAATTTACTAAGTGGTAAGGTTTTAACTATTTTCCAGATTATCGGCGGAATGATGCCAGCATTAGGTATCGCAATCACATTACAGTATATTTTTAAGGGAGAGACAAGGGTATTTTTATTCGTGGGATTTTTATTAGCGGTATACTCAAAACTTCCATTATTAACATTGGGTATCATTGCCCTTTTAGTAGCTATTATTTATGTACAGGTTACGTCTGCAAAAGAGGCAGCTGTGGCGACAACTGGGAATGCAGTAGCTTATGATGACGAAGACGATGAGGAGGATGATTAGAGATGGAAAATAATAAGAAAAAAAGTTTAATCCCAAAATCTGCCTTAATCAAAGCTTGGTTGATTTGGGAGACGTTTCCACAGACATGTTATAATTACGAGAGAATGATGGGACAGGTTGTGGCTCATATGTTTTCCGCAATTATTGGATTTTTATACAGAGAAGACCCTTCTAAGCGCAAGGAAGTCATGAAGCGTGAAATTGAGTTTTTTAACGTGCATGTCGAGTTTGGAGCCTGTATTCTCGGTATGGCGATTGCCCTGGAGGAACAAAAGGCGCAGGGAGAAAATATCCCGGCTGAGTTTATCACAAACTTAAAGACTTCTCTTATGGGACCTTTGGCTGGCATGGGTGATACGATTTGGCAGGGTGTTGTTATTCCTATTTTACTAGCAGTATGCATTGATATGACTCGCGCAGGAGATGGAAATGTATGGGGCGCAGTGATTTACGCAGTTGTTATCGTAGTCGCAGCGTACGGTCTAAGCTACTGGAATTTTATGTTTGGTTATAAAGCAGGTAGCGAGGCAATTATGGATTTTCTCGAAAAGGGAATTTTGAATAAACTAATTAAGGGTGCTTCCATCATGGGATGTATGGTGATGGGTGGTCTTATTGTAAATTACGTAAAGGCGACTTGTGGATTGGAAATCGTAAGCTCAACAAGCACTTATAGTATTCAGACAAACTTTCTTGATACAGTTTGTCCAAGCATTCTCCCACTCGGAGTGACAATGTTAGTTTATTATTTACTCAATAAGAAAAGATGGTCTTCTGTAAAAATAATCGGATTAATCATTGTCATTGGTATTATCGGTGGAGCAACTGGAATTTTAGCATATTAAGTAAAAAAAGGAACCTGTTTTATTTCTCTTGAAACAAGAAAATAAAACAGGGTCTTTTCAAAATAGAGTAAAAAAGTATTTTGAAGTCGGATAAAGGCGAGAAAAAATAATAAGGAGGAAAAAATGAAGGCAATTATTTTAAATCAACCAAAGGATTTTTCAATAAAAGAAATTGATACACCTACAGTCAAAGAAGATGAGGTATTAATTGAGATAAAAACATCTGGAATCTGCACGAATGATGTGCGCGATTTTAACGGAGACTGTAATTATAGTTATCCAAGAATCGGCGGACATGAGTACTGTGGAGTGATTGCAAAAATGGGCGAGAATGTAAATCGACATCGCTTCCACGAAGGACAAAAAGTAGTTTCCTATATTATTGATGATTGTAAGGAATGTTATTACTGTAAGCATGGAGAGGAAAATATTTGTGAGGAGCATCCAAGAAGTAAAATCTTCCATAACGAGCATGGACTCTCAGGATACGGCGGATTTGCCCAGTATGTCATAGCAAAGGCAGAAGATTTATATGTCTATCCAGAGGAGACCTCTTTTGAGAAGATGGCATTTACAGAACCTCTGGCCTGCGTAGTAAATAGTATGAACCGCGCGAATATTCAGTTCGGAGATGATGTTGTTGTTATCGGTGGTGGTACAATGGGACTTTTGCATGTGATGCTTGCGAAAAAAAGAGGAGCGAGAGTTATTTTAAGTGAGCCGTTGGCTGAGAGAAGAGAAAAGGCGCTAAAGCTTGGCTGTGATGATGTCGTAAATCCTATGGAGGAGGATGCAGTTTTGGCAGTGAAAAAGTTGACAGATGGAAGAGGGGGCTTATTTGTATTTAATACAACGGCAAACCCTGCAATTGCAAAACAGGCGGTCGATATGACGGCACCTACAGGAACCGTTGTGATGTTTAGTTCCATTCATCCAAATGAGCCAGTTCCAGTCGATATGGGGGAGATTCACTCTCTCCAAAAGACAATCACAGGTGCAGTAAGTCCAACTATTTTTGCCTTTCATCAGGCGGTGGAATTGATTGGAAAAGGAATCATAGACCCGACTGTCTTGACGGAGCAGATTTTCGACTATGAGGACTTTGAGGAGGCAATTGCTATGGCCTCAAGACCAGATACATATAAAGTAATTTTAAAATTTAATGATTAAAACGAGAGAACTACGAAAAAACAAAAGATGAAGTGAAACATAGCCAAAAGAAAAAAGTTTGAAAAGCAAGATAGAGGAGAGAATAAGATGAGGTATTATATTGGGATTGATATTGGAACATCCTCCGCAAAATCATTATTAATCAATGAGGTTGGAGATGTCATAAAGGAGAGTAGCAGGACTTATCAAGTTTTAGAGCCAAAGTCAGGATGGAAGGAGATAGAGCCTAAGACTTGGATGGATGCGGTGGAAGAGACGATTGGCGAGTTGTTAGATAGTATTGACACAAAAAAAGTAGAGGCAATCGGAGTAACAGGGCAAATGCATACGGTTGTTTTTCTGGATAAAGATGGGAATTCGATTCGTCCAGCTCTTATGTGGAATGATACGAGAACGACAGATTTAGTGAATCGCATGAAAAAAGAAGTGCAAAACATACCATCGATATCTTATTTATCTAATATTCTCTCCACTGGAAGTCCAGCCGTCAACTTACTTTGGCTAAAGGAAAATGAGCCGGAACAATTTCAAAAAATAAATAAATTTTTAATTGGACCAGATTATATTGTATATTGTCTGACGGGAGAGTATCAGACAGATTACTGTGAGGCGTCGACCTCCTCTCTTTGTGATTTAGAGCGGGGAAGTTGGTCCGAGGAAATGAGGGAGCTTTGTGGTTTCCCAAAGACTATTTATCCTAAGATTAGGGGAAGTGCCGAGATTATAGGGAATATTAAAAGCAAATGGCAGGAAAAATACAATTTGAGAAAAGAGGTGAAGGTGATTACAGGAACGGGAGATAATCCAGCGGCGGCGATTGCCATTGGATGCTTCCAGAAAAAGTATCCAGTCTTATCCCTTGGAACATCGGGAGTTTTGATGTTTCCAAAAGATAAAATAGAACTTAACGCAAAAGGAAAAAATATCTTATTTTCTTTTGACGGAAAAAGTATTATGGTATTAGTACAGGGAGTGATTCAATCTTGCGGCAGCAGTGTTTCATGGTGGATGGATAAGATTTTAAATACGGGAGATTATGACAAAGAGACCGGAGAAAATAATACAGAAAAATTGGGAGAGAGTTCTCTCTTATTTTATCCGCATTTAGTCGGAGATAAGACAATTTATGCAAATCCTAATTTAAGAGGTGGATTTTTTGGAATTGGAACGGAGACGACGCGACAAGATATGACCTTGGCAGTGATGGAGGGAATCTGTTTTGGGGTGAGACAGTTGACTGAAATTATGGAAATTCCAAGAGAGAGATTAGAGGGTTTAAAAGTGACGGGCGGTGGCTCCAAAAATGAGGTCTGGATGCAAATATTGGCGGATGTATTGAATGTGAAAGTCATCCAGCTTGACGGAATGTCGGGAGCAGGATATGGAGTGGCATTGACGGCGGCAGCAGCCAGTTTGACGGATATTTCTATGGAACAAATACTTGAGCATAGCATAAAAATGAAAAAAACTTTCTCTCCGAGACCATATAATGTAAGTCTGTATGAAGAAAAGTATAAGAAATATAAAAGAATTTATAAGGCGATGCAGGAGGTTTTTATGTCTAAAGAATGAGTGAGAAACTTAGAAAAGAGAGCATAAAAAGAGGGATACTGGAGATGATAGTTTTAGATAGATGAGTAGGAGGATAAGATGAAAACATGTGATATATGTCAAAGTCCACTTGGGATGCTGAAAAAATTTAAGTACGCAGACGGATATATTTGTAAGGAATGTTATAAAAAGGCAAGCCGAAATTTTACAGAGACAATTACACAAAAAAGCCTTTCTGAAATAGAAGAGTTATGTCATAATGAAAGAGAAGTAAACGAAGATTTTGAAATCACAGGTAAGATAGGAAATTATTTATTGATAGATGAGAAAAATAATAAAATTTGTATCTTAAATAATCGCATGGTAACGAAAAAGATATCTGCTCCTGATTTCTATCAAGTAAAAGATATCATAGGCTGTGAGATTATATGCCATCCCGCCCTTACAGTGGAAGAATTAGAAGGAAAAGTAGAGGGAAAAGAAGATGAGATTATCGACTGTTTGAAAGTGAATATTTCTTTAAAAGATAAAAAAGAACCTGTCGAAATTGCGATGCTTTCTAATCCTATTCGCACAAAGAGTTATGCATTTAGTCAAGTATTTTATTTTGCGAAAAGAATAGTTGCAGAGATAGGAAGGTTGCAGCGGGAAAATGAGAAGGCGTAGTAAATAGATTTATAAAGAAAAGGAGAAGGTTATGAAAACATTTAGACATATTGTACAAGCACCAGAGGGGATTCACGCAAGACCTGCGACGATACTATCACAGGAGGCAAGAAAATATAAAAGCAAAGTCATGATAGAACATGACGGAGTAAAAGTGAATGCGGCTGATATTATGGCATTATTCCGGTTAAGAGCGAGTCAAGGCTCCGATATTATATTTACAATAGAGGGGGAAGACGAGGAAAAGTCAGCAGAAGAGTTAAGAAAATTTTGCCAAAAGAACTTATAAAAGAATCGCTAAATTTCCTTTTATTCATATGAATTTTAGAAATTTACCCGTCATATATTTTATTAGAGAAAGAATTTATACCAAAAAAAGAATATAATCTAGTCAAAAATTAATCAAAAAATATTCAAAAATTTTTGATAAAATATATAATTGATAGAGAGTAAATTTTTCTTCTCTTTTTCGGTTTCTAAGTATATTAAGAAGGAGTAAATTTTATGAATCATGACAGTACATTCATGACAAAAGAAAAATCAACGATGATAAAAGGTGGTTTGGCACTTTGTATATTGCTTCATCATATTTTAGAATTTACAAGTAACTCGGATACGATATATCCTGTTCATATCGGTTATCTTTTTGTAGCGGCATTTTTCTGGATTTCAGGATATGGAGTTCGCAAGTCTCTTCTAAAAAAGGAGCAATATCTGGATGGATTTTTAGCAAAATCTATCTCAAAACTCTATGTTCCATTTTTGGTAGTATCCGCGATTTATATCGGAGTCAGATACTGTTTTGGAATTACGTATTCTCTAAAAATGGTCTTAACCTCTATGATTGGAATCCGGACAATTGCCAGTTTCTCATGGTTCGTGTTTGAGATTATCGCTTTATATGTCGCATTTTATTTTGCGTTTGTCATCTCTAAGAAGCATGGAGGTCTTCTTGTATTTTTGATAACGCTCGCATTCGTCTGGTTTGCCTATCAAAAAGAGATGGATACGTACTGGTATGTATCGACGCTTGCCTTTCCCTTTGGAATGCTTGTCGCATCGAAAGAGGAAATATTTGCCAAACATATCTTTCAGTCGAAAAAAATATGTCTGGCATCTATTGTTTTACTTATTGTGACAACATTTGGAGCCAGCACAGATGTTTTAGGAAAATTTTTAGATTCTTGGGATATTATCCAGGTAATCAGTAAGCTATGTGCGATTATAGCGTCGCTCTTTTCCTGTATGTTAGTTGGATTCTTATCCACATATATAGGTGAGAAAAAGAATCGATTTCTCACATTTTGGGGACAAAATTCCTATGAACTCTATCTGATGCAGGGACTTTTTGTCCGAGGTTTTAAGGAAATTATTATTATTTCCAATGACTTTTTGTATGCTATCGTTGTCATAGCATTTAGTCTGGTAACAGCATTAGGTTTTAAACAGCTCTTGAAAAATACAAGAGGAAAGTTCACTCAATTAGTATATAGATAGGCAAAATGAGAGGGTTTATCACCTTCTCTTTTTATTTGTTTTTAATCATCTTTAAGAGTTCCTCTGCTTCTTCCTCGGATAAAGGTCTCTCTTGTCTTAACAAGAAATTAAAATTTAATGCCGCTGCACTTGCGGCTCCTATGATAACGCAGAAAATGGCGATGGGAACGAGAAAATTGCCTGGAATGCCAAATTTTTTGCCAAAGAAAAATAGTAAAAATGCAGCGAGATATGCAGTGATTGAGGTAAAAAAAAGTAGTTTTCTAAAGTTTCGTTTTTTTCGTTTTTTCATTATTCTCCTCCAAAATAAAAAATTGTTAAATAAAACTATTCCTCCTCATCAGGGATAAATTCCAATAAATCTTCAATTCTACAGTCGAGCGCCGTACAGATTCTTGCCAAAACAGCAGTGTCTAACCTCGTAATTTGGTTATTGCAATAGTGATTAATTTGGGTGCGTTGCATTTCGGCAAAATGTGATAATTTATTTTTACTTACTCCCTTTTCCTTTAATAATTCAGCCAATTTAATTTCGATATGACCATAATTTTGTTCTTTCATTTATTTGAATGCTCCTTGTCGAATATATATTAAAAATACCGTGTAAAACATCGCATATGACAAATATAGTGTAAAAAATATGAGACAAAATTGTAAGTTCTAGTATGTCTAATCAGACTTCTTACACAGTCCGTATGTAGTTCATTCGTTTAGAGTATATGTAAACTCATTAAAGATATTCACGAAGCGATATCAAATAAATGTCTTTTTACTCCTCATGTCTTGTGAAACAGCGAAGCTGTTTTAACTCATAAAGTATAATTTAAGAAGATTTTAAGAATCTAAGAAATGTTGCCTTAGCTTGACTGTTGGTATAAGAACTTACCATGATACCGTCAGTGATTATTTGAAATATGATTTAGAAAAATAATTTTATCTATCAATTATAGTATATATCAATCAAACTAAAAAAAAAATCGAAATTTCATTTTTATTTTTAGAAATTTATGGATTTATATATCTTGATTTTTATAGTGTATTGTGAAAATTTCATAAAAATAAGGAAAATAATTTAGATAATATTACAACTTGTATAATTATATAAAAGATGCTATCATGATATACAACTGATATATCAGATATAAAGGGAGGTAATTTTATGGAGCAAAGTAGAAAACAAGAGGCATATGAGTATATCAAATCGAAAATCGTATTTTGCGAATTGAAACCAGGAGACGTTTTAGACGAGAAGAAGATTATTCGTGAATTAGGGTTTAGCAGAACACCAGTAAGAGAGGCAATCAATGCATTAGTAGAAGAAAACTTAGTTCATGTTATGCCGCGTCGAGGTATTATTGTTAGTCAGATTTTCCTGAAAGATGTCGAAGATATGCTTAAGACGAGAATGCTGATTGAGCCCTATATTATTGAGCAGTCCATCGAGCAGTTGGAACGAGATGATTTATTGAAGATGAAGGATTCTTTGCAAGAGAGAATTGAGAAGAAAGATACCAAGATGAATTCCTTAAGGGAAGATTTTGATTATCAATTCCATATGTATTTTGCAGAGAAAGCGGGCAATCAATATCTCTATAAAACTATGGATTTGCTGATGACGCACAGTCAGAGAATTCGTTATTTTTCTACGATTGCACAGGAACGATATTTGAAGTCCTATCAGGAACATATTCAGATTATCGATGGCATTTTAGAAAGAGACCAAAAGGCAATCGAACAGGCAGTACAGACCCATTTTGAGAATACAAAGGAAGGATATATTGAGATTGGAAAAATGCGGGGAGATTTTTTAGCCTTTTGATAGACTCGGTGAGGAGGTATTCATGAAAAGAGCATTATCTATTATCATATTCATGCTATTAGCAGGACTCGTTGGATTGACAGGTTGTTCGGCAAATGAGACAGAGGGGAATCGTGAAAATAAAAAACAGATTTCTATTCAGATTGCATATGAGAATAATCCAGGTGAGCCGATTGATGAGGCGTGTGAAAAGTGGAAAGAGTTGCTGGAAGAAAAAAGTAATGGTGAATTTAAAGTAGATTTATATCCATCCAGTCAGCTTGGAACAAAAACTGATATTGTTAACCAGGCAATTGCAGGAGATTCTGTAATAACATTGGCAAATGGTGCATTTTATGCAGATATGGGAGTAAAGGATTTTGGAGTAACATTTGCTCCGTATCTATTTCAGTCCTGGGAAGATATTGAAAAATTATCCGAAAGTGACTGGTGGGAAGAACAAGAAAAACAATTAAAAGAGACAACGGGATTGACTATTGTAGGGAAAAATTGGCATTATGGGATTCGACATACATTGACAAAGAAAAAAGTGGAATCACCGAAGGATTTAAGAGGAATGAAAATTCGAGTGCCAAGTAATCAGATTCAAGTGGATAGCATAGAAGCTTTGAAAGCGGCAGGTACTCCAATGAGTCTGGGGGATGTTTATACTTCACTGCAGCAAGGAACGATAGATGGACTGGAAAATCCTATTACTGTTATAGAAAATGGAAAATACCAGGAAGTGGCAAAATATTTGGTTTTGGATGCTCATATATATGATTTGACTACATGGTGTTGTGGAGAGGAATTCTTTTCTTCTCTGACAGAAGAGCAACAACAGCTTTTGATGGAAACATGCGAAGAGGCGGGAGTTTATAATAATGAGATTTTGGATGAAGCAACAGAAAAATCGATGGAACGATTAAAAGAGGCCGGAGTGGAAGTGACAGAAGTTGAAGATTTTGATGTATGGAAAAAAGCCTCTGTTTCATTTTACGAAAAAGCAGAGAAAAAATATGGATGGACAGAAGGGCTGGTAGAGACAATAGAATCTATTGTTAATCAATAAGGAGAATGCTATGAGAAAGACTTGGATAGAAAAAATAAAATTAATTGATATTGGAATTTCTGTGTTTGCTTTGGCAGTTTTGATTTTAGTCACGTTCTTAGGAGTTGTATTTCGATATGTTTTTGGAAATCCTTTTTCCTGGCAGGAAGAGGTTCAGCTAAGCTTAATTATATGGGTTATTTTTCTTGGCGGACGGTATGCTTTTGAAACTCATAGTCATGTAGCTATTGATATGGTAGTATCCATGTTTCCGAAAAAACTACAGAGAGTTTTATCGTTTATCATTGCAGGAATTGTGACAGTAGTACTGATTTGTATCTGTGTTTTTGGTATGGAATATATTGGAATTATGTATCGTTATTCGATTCAGACGAGTATTTTACATTTACCATATTATCTGATTTATCTTCCACTGCCAGTTAGCTGTGTTTGTATGATAATTCAGTTTTGGGCAAATACTTTGAAAGAACAAAAAATGATAGAAGTAGGAGAGGGGGAAAGGTAAGATGGAAATAAATGTTATTTTAATAGCTTGTATTGTATTGTTATTGTTGTTGTTTTGCAAAGTTCCTGTATTTATTTCTGTATTTGCAGGCGCATTAACATATTTTGTATTTCAATCTGGTTCCAAAACAGCAATTTTAGGACAGAGAATTTTGGCTGGAACTCAGAGTATACCGCTTTTGGCAATTCCATTTTTTATTTGTGCTGGAATTTTTATGAATTATAGTGGTGTGACGGAGCGAATTATGTATTTTTGTAATGTAGTTACAAGAAAGATGACAGGTGGACTCGGACAGGTGAATATTCTTCTTTCTACTCTAATGGGAGGTTTATCTGGAAGTAATCTGGCGGATGCTGCCATGGAAGCAAAAATTTTAGTTCCAGAGATGGAAAAGCATGGATATTCCAAAGAATTTTCATCTGTATTAACCGCAACTTCGGCTATGATTACTCCATTGATTCCACCAGGAATCGGAATGATTTTATATGGATCCATTGCGAATGTTTCCATTGGAAAATTATTTATATCTGGAATTGGAATCGGATTATTACTATGTATAGCGTTAATGCTTATGGTATATTTTATATCAAAAAAACGAGGATATCAGCTTGCAGAAAAAAAACAAAGAGAGCCAGGAGAGATGAAAGCTGCGATAAAAAAAGCTTTTTTTCCGCTTTGTCTTCCTATCTTAATTATTGGAGGAATTCGTATCGGAGTTGTAACGCCGACAGAGGCTGGCACAGTAGCAATTATCTATGCTTTAGTGCTTGGTATTTGTTATAAAGAGATGAATTGTCATAAACTGCTCGAGGGATTGAAGGAGAGTGTTGCAACGACATCATCAATTATGTTAATTGTGGGAGGTGCGTCGGCATTTGCCTGGGTTTTGACGAAAGAAAGAATTCCGCAACAATTGACGTCCTTTATTACAGCAAATATCCATAATAAATATATTTTCTTATTAATTGTAATCTTGTTATTGCTTTTGATTGGGATGTTTATTGAAGGAAATGCTGCGATGATTGTTCTGGTTCCTCTTCTGGCACCAGTTGCAACAGCTTATGGAATTGATGAGATTCATTTTGCCATGTTATTTATTTTTGTTATGGCAGTAGGTGGTGTAACCCCTCCTATGGGAACTTTGATTTTTGTGACTTGCGGGGTGACGAAATGTGATATAAAAGACTTTATAAAAGAGTCGATTCCATTTTATGGAATGCTTTTGGTTTTAATGTTATTAATAGCATTCGTACCTGCATTATCCACAGGATTAGTAAATTTGATTTATTAGGATAGAGATGAGGCTAGAAGAAAGAGGTGTATATTGTGGAAAAACAATACGATATTGTGGTAATTGGCGGCGGAGTTGTAGGAAGCGCCATTGCAAGAGAATTGACCAGGTATCAGCTTCGTATAGCGGTTCTGGAAAAAAATCTGGATGTATGTTATGAAACAAGTGGAAGAAATTCGGGGGTAATTCATGGCGGATTTGCCTATGATTCTGGGACATTGAAGGCAAAGTTATGTGTAGAAGGAAATCAGAATTTTGATCAGCTGGCAGAAGAGTTGGATATTCCATTTTCAAGATGTGGAAAAGTTTTGGTGGGAAATACAGACGAGGATATGGCTACTTTGAAAAAAACAATAGAACAAGGTAAAATGAATGGGGTGAAGGATTTGACCCTCATTGGAAAAGAAGAGCTTCATCGTTTAGTTCCGACTGTAAAAGGAGAGTTTGCCATGTTTTCAAAAAACAGCGGCATTGTAGATCCGTTTCTCTATACGATTGCTTTAGCAGAAAACGCTGCAGTTAATGGGGCTGAGTATTATTTCAATCATGAAGTAACAAAAATTCAGAGAGAAGAGGAAGGATATTCTATTTGGGCAGGAGAAGAGATTTTCCATACGAAATGGGTAGTAAACAGTGCGGGGCTTGGCTGTGGAAAGATTTCCGATATGTTAGGAATTACAGGCTATCGTATTATTGGTTCAAAAGGAGATTATATTATATTAGACCAGCGAACAGGTGCATTACTTCCAATGCCAGTCTACCCTGTTCCAAGTAATACATATATGGGAATTCATGTAACAAATACAACAGATGGAAATGTGATTATCGGACCAAATGCAGAAAATGTAACAGATTTTGGATATTATGGAGTACCTCAGGAGAATATGGATTATCTGGCAAAAAGTGCTTCTGAGTTATGGCCATGTATTCAAAAGGCAGATTATATTAGAAATTATTCTGGCATTTTACCAAAATGGGTAGATGAGAATGGAGTCATTCAGGATTTTAAGATTGAGATTCGAGAAGAAATTGCTCCTCATGCGATTAACTTGATAGGAATTGAATCACCAGGTCTTACAGCCGCAGTTCCAATTGGAAAGATGGTTGTTTCTATGCTGAATGAAAAGGAAAAATTAATTCCAAATCCAGATTTTAATCCAAAAAGAAAAGGAATTCAACGATTTTTTGAGATGTCAGAGGAGGAAAGGGCGAAGGCCATTGAAAAAAATTCTGATTATGGCGAGGTAATCTGCCGTTGTGAAAAAGTGACAAAGGCAGAAATATTAGAGGCAATTCACAATCCACTTGGCGTAAAAACTATGGTAGGAATAAAATATCGTACACGTTCCATGATGGGAAGATGTCAGGGGGGCTACTGTCAGATGAGAATTGAGCGAATGCTAGAAGAGGAATGGCAGCTTTCTCCAGATGAGATTTGTTACAATCGTCCAGATGCATATGTACTCACTGGAAAAGTAAGAGAGGATGGGGAATAGTATGAAAGAAAAAGATGTCATTATTATAGGAGGAGGCCCAGCTGGCTTAGCTGCGGCTGTAGAACTTTGGGAAAAAGGTATAAAGGATATCCTTATATTGGAAAGAGAGAAATCTTTAGGAGGAATCTTAAGACAATGCATCCATGACGGGTTTGGATTGACTAGATTTGGGGTTACATTAAGTGGACCAGAATATGCAAAACGTTTTATCGATCAGGTAAAAGAACTTAAAATCCCATATTTGACCGATGCTTCTGTGGTCGAGCTAAGTAAAGATAAAGTAGTGACCGTTGCAACGACAGAGGGATTGAAAAAATGGAAAGCAAAGGCAGTTGTTCTCACGATGGGATGTAGGGAACGTACAAGAGGGGCTCTGGGAATTCCAGGAGAGCGACCAGCAGGTGTATATACCGCTGGTGTGGCACAGGCATATATGAATTTATATAATCGCATGCCAGGAAAAGAAGTAATTATTTTGGGCTCTGGAGATATTGGTATGATTATGGCGCGCCGAATGACTCTGGAAGGAGCTCATGTACAGGCTGTTTTTGAGATTCTTCCCCATCCAAGTGGACTTCCGAGAAATATTAGACAGTGCTTAGATGATTATCATATTCCTCTTTATCTGAGTCATACAGTGACGGAGATTCACGGTAATTCCAGATTGACAGGGGTTACAGTATCCCAGGTAGATGAATCTTTAAAGCCAATTCCAGGAACAGAAAAAAAGTATTCCTGTGATACTTTGATACTTTCCGTTGGATTGATTCCAGAAAATGAGCTTTCTTTGGATGCAGGAGTTCAACTGGATAGACGTACGAAAGGTGCTATTGTAGACGAGCATTTTCAGACGAGCAAAGAAGGCATTTTTGCAGCGGGAAATGTGCTTCATGTGCATGATTTAGTGGATTTTGTTTCCATGGAAGCAGAAAAATTGGCTGATGCCGTTGCTGACTATATAAAAATAGGTTCTTTGCAGAGATGTTCACTTGCAGTAAAAGCAGGTACTGGAATCAATCATACGATTCCTCAGTATATCAGTGGAACAGAGGACGTAAAGATTTCTTTTCGAGTAAATAAACAGAGTAAAAATGCAGTGATTAAATTCATGCAGAACGGACGGGTTATTCGAGAAAAAAAGATGAGGAAACTAATACCGGCAGAGATGATTCAGATTCCTCTTAAAGCAGAACAGATTCAAGAAGGAATTGATTTGGAGGTGACAGTAGAATGAAAAAAGAATTTACTTGTATTGTATGCCCAAATGGTTGCGACCTGGAAGTTGAAATAGAAAATAGAACTGTAATTTCTGTGGCGGGAGCAATATGCAAACGGGGAGAAGAGTATGCAAGACAGGAAATTACCGCACCAAAAAGGACGATTGCAAGCTCAGTTTGTGTGGAAGGTGGAGAAATTCCCTTGGTCAGTGTACGAATTACAAAGCCAATTTTAAAAGAAATGATTTTTCCAGTTATGGAAGAAATTAAAAAAATTACATTACAGGCACCAGTAAAAGCAGGAGATATTCTGGTTGAAAATATTTTGGAAACTGGAAGTTGTTTGATTGCAACGAAAGATGTAGCTGCCAGATAATAAATGCAAAATCTCCTATCTGGTACTTCATAGAAATGAAAATGGTTTAATGGATAGAAAGAGCAGTCGAGGATAATTACAAAAAGGATAGAAAAGAAAGGCTTTTGGCATATTTGATATGTACAAAAGCCTTTATCATTTTATGAGAAAATCGTCTTTTTTCTTTGGTTATAATTCTTTTTCTGAAAGGGATTCCTTAAATGAAAAAAATAAGGTATAATAAAAAAGGAAGAAAAAGAAAAGGAGAAAAAAGAATGGGAAAAACAAAAGTATGGATTACAGGTGCAAAAGGAAGACTAGGCAGTACAATTATAAAGATGCTGGATTATACAAAGTATATCATATATGCCACTGATATAGATGTAGATGTCTCGGATATAGAACAAGTTATGTCCTATATTGAAGTAAGCAGACCAGATATTGTCATCCATTGTGCAGGCTATAGTGATGAGGCTCTCTGTGAGAGAAATCAGGTTATGGCGTATAAGATTAATGCATTAGGGGCGAGAAACGTCGCAGCTGCCACGAGAAAAATCGGAGCAAAAATTATTTATATTTCCACAGATGATGTGTTTAGCGGGGAAGAGAGAAAAGAACTCACGGAATTTGATATGCCAAATCCGCATAGTGTATATGGTAAGTCTAAGTTAGCTGGAGAAAATTTCGTGAGAGAGTTAAATCCGAGACATTTGATTATCAGGAGCTCTTGGGTTTATGGAGGCGAGGGAAGTACGAGGGATTTTGTCTACCAGTTATTACAAAAAGCAAAAACAGAATCTATGATTTCGGTGCCAAATGACCAGATTAGCAGTCCGACGAGTGCGAGAGCTTTGGCGGAATTTGTTTTAGAGTTGCTTCATACGAAGGAGTACGGAATTTATCATGCCTCCTGTGAGGGCTCTTGTACCCGTTATGAGTTTGCTAAGACTATTTTAAAATGTGCTGGGATAAAAGATGTCGAGATACAGGCATCTCTCTCGGAGGAGAAAAGTACAAAGGCGAAATGTACATTACTCCGAAATATGATGATGGAGATTACACAGCTGTATCAGATGCCACATTGGAAAGATGAGTTAGAAGAATATATGGCAGATAGATAAAAAGAGAGAGGAGATAAATAAATGAAGACAGAAAAGAAAGACAAAAAAATGGGGCTTACGACAAAAATTTTTATCGCCTTGTTTTTAGGAGCCATCACGGGAATTATTTTATACTATATACCGAGCAATTATATCCGTGATACTGTTTTGATTGAGGGCGTTTTCTACGTGATAGGACAGGGATTTTTGAGATTAATGCAGATGCTCGTTGTGCCACTTGTATTTTGTTCCCTGATTTGTGGAAGTGCAGCGATGGGAGATACAAAGACGATGGGAAAGGTCGGTATAAAGACGCTTATCTTTTATCTTTGTACAACGGCGATAGCTGTCACTGTGGCAATTTCAATCGGACTTTTGTTTCGACCAGGAATTGGACTTGACACTGCCTCTATAGAGACGCAGGAGGTAACCATTGCAGAGAGTACAAGTTTTACAGACACTTTATTAAATATTATCCCGAAAAATCCAATTCAGGGATTAGCAGAGGGAAATATGCTTCAGATAATCTTATTTGCTCTTATCGTCGGTATTATTTTAGCGAAGCTTGGAGAAAAGGTAGAGACTGTCTCCAATTTCTTTGCTCAGTTTAATGATATTATGATGGAAATGACAAATATGGTTATGGCATTAGCACCGATTGGTGTATACTGTCTGATTTCTCGAACTTTTGCGGGAATTGGATTTGAGGGATTTAAGCCGATGGCAAAATATATGCTCTGTGTGCTCGGAGCTCTTGGAATTCATTGCTTTGTTGTTTATTCTGGAATGCTATTTATATTTACGAGATTAAATCCGTATAAATTTATCCGTAAATATTTGCCAGTTATGAGTTTTGCTTTTTCCACAGCGACTTCTAATGCCACGATTCCGATGGCAATTGAGACGTTGGAAGAAAAAATCGGTGTCTCAAAGAAGATTTCTTCATTTACGATTCCTCTGGGAGCCACAATCAATATGGACGGCACGGCGATTATGCAGGGTGTGGCGGTCTGCTTTGCCGCACAGGCATTTGGCATTCCGTTGACTGTCACAGATTATGCGACTGTTGTAGCGACGGCAACTCTAGCCTCGATTGGAACAGCGGGTGTTCCTGGAGTAGGACTTGTAACCTTATCTATGGTATTTACTTCTGTTGGTCTTCCTGTGGAGGGAATTGCTCTCATTATGGGAATTGACAGAATCTTGGATATGGCGAGAACGGCAGTTAATATTACTGGAGATGCTATGTGTACGACAATCGTGGCAAGCCAAGATGGTGCTCTGAATAAAGAGGTATTTAATAGCTGATAAAACGGGGAAGGAGGATGCCTATGAGCAAAAAAAGAGGTATTATGACGGTTTTCCTTCTCGTCTTATTCGTAGCTTTGATTGGTTGTGAGGCGAAAGAGGGAGAAAAAGAACAAGAGCAGGGAGAAGAACAAGAGCAGGGAGAAGAACAAGAGCAGGATTTTTCAATTGAGAAGACAGGGGCTGTCAAGGAAATCTATGAGAGAGGATATTTGATAGTAGGTTGCAAGGATGATGTCCCAGGATTTGGATATTATGACGAGGAGAAGAAGGAGTACGAAGGAGGAGAGATAGAACTTGCCTGGTATTTGGCGGCCAAAATTTTTGATGTGACGGTAGAAGAGGCGAAGGAACAGGATTTGGTTCATTTTGAGCCTGTCGAGGTGAGTGATAGGGAGAAAATGCTTGAAGATGAAAGAGCAGATTATGTTATTGCGACTTATACTATTACGAAGGAGCGAGAAAAGACTGTAAGTTTTTCGGATAGTTATTATCGAGATGCGGTTGGAATGATGGTATTAGCGGATAAAAAAGACAGCAATAGCCTTTCTGACCCTAAGATAAGTTCTATAAGAGATTTAGATGGAAAAAGAGTGGGAATTATGTCCGGCTCTACAACGAGAGAGGAGATGCTTGACTATATGGAAAAACATGCGTTCTCCACATCTATCGTTCCACTTTTTATGGAGTATGCATCTTATGAGAAGCTAAATACAGCTCTTACAAATGGAGATATCGATGTTTTTTGTGTCGATATCTGTATTTTAAATGGGTATCTGGATAAGAACCGCAAGATTCTTCCAGAACATTTTTCACCGCAAGATTATGGTGTGGGGGCATCAAAGGAGAAGCCAGAATTAATTGATGTGGCAAATAAGGTATTGGCGGAGTTGAATTATTTGAAAGTTAGTTTGTTTTAAATAAGACTTAAGTCTTAGTATGAGATGATGATAAATAATTTGAATCATTGGAAAGGAGTTTTTTCATGGCCTACGAAGAATATAATAAAGCGTGTAAGCTGGGAAAGAAAGAATATCGCCACCGCATGATGAGAGGAGAGCGTCCGACAGTACAGGTGTTAGATGATATATTGCCATCAAGGGGAAGTTATTCAGAAGTTCCTCTTGGGTTAGTTCAGATTCCGGCAGACCAGATTGTCGGGACAAAGACAGGAGGAAGAAGCAGTGCCTTTGCGGCAAATTTTATGCCGATTTTAGATGGTGAGAGCGAGTTTGCTCAAAAATGGGAGAAATTATGTGATAGCCATATGAAGGAGGGGATTCGAGACCCTATTATAGCCTATGAATATATGAATCAATTTTATGTGCAGGAGGGAAATAAAAGAGTCAGTGTCCTAAAATATTTTGATGTGGTTTCTATCTCTGGTATCGTAACTCGTATTGTTCCAAAGAGAACAGGAGAGAAGGAAAATAATATTTATTATGAGTTTTTGGACTTCTATGATGCCTCGAAGATTAATTATATTTGGTTTTCCGAGGAGGGCTCTTTTGATGAGTTGGTAAAACAAGTCGGCAAAAAGCCAGGAGAACTTTGGACGGAGGAGGATAAATCGGTCTTTAATTCGATTTACTCTCGCTTTTTGACTGAGTTTAAGGCGAACGGTGGTGGTAAGTTAAATTGTACACCGGGGGATGCTTTTTTGGCGTTTATCAAGGTACATAGCTATGAGGCATTAGATGAGATGACGACAAATGAGCTGAAAAAGCTTGTCAAGAAGAGCTGGGAAGAGTTTGAATTGCAGCAGGAGGAAAAAGAAGTTGAGCTTAAAATGGAGCCGGTGGAGAAGGAGCAGCCAATTTTATCCAAAATTCTCCCGATTAATATGAATACGACTAAATTAAAAGTGGCATTTATCTATCCAAAGAAACCGACGGTTTCCGCTTGGGTTTATGCACATGAGCTTGGAAGATTGCATCTGGAGGAGAAGTTCTCAAAAGAACTTACGACTCTTAGCTATGAGGATGTCACAATGGAGACGATTGGCTCTGTACTAGAACAGGCGATTGAAAGTGGATGTAATTTAATTTTTACGACAACCCCATCCTTTGCCCAGGCAAGTGTGAAGGCGGCGATTGCTCATCCAAAGGTGAGAATTTTAAACTGTTCACTCAATACCTCACATCGATATATTAGAACCTACTATGCAAGGATGCATGAGGCAAAGTTTTTGATGGGAGCGATTGCCGGAGCGATGGCAGAGAATAATAAGCTTGGGTATCTCGCAGATTATCCGATTTTTGGGACAATTGCCAATATTAATGCGTTTGCCCTCGGAGCGAAGATGATTAACCCAAGAGCACAGGTCTACTTGGATTGGATAACGAGAAAGAATAACGATGCGATGTGGAATCTAAAAAAATACGATGTCTCTGTCGTGTCAGGTAAGGATATGGTAATTCCAGAGGCGGCATCGAGATATTTTGGTATTTTTGATATCGTGGACGGATATCCGCGAAACCTCGCTATGCCGGTATGGCATTGGGGAATTTTTTATGAGCGCCTTATCCGAACTATTATGGAAGGAACATGGAAGTATGATGATAATCCAGATTCGATAAAGGCAATTAACTACTGGTGGGGAATGTCCGCAGGGGTAGTGGATGTTATCTGCTCTCAAAATCTTCCGATTGGAACAAAGAGATTGGTGGAGCTATTAAAAGAGACGATTAAGCGAGGAGAATTTAATCCGTTTTCTGGAATTTTATACTCTCAAGATGGTGTAATTCAGGATAATCCATATGAGACATTATCCCCAGAGGCGATAGTGGAGATGGATTGGTTGGCAGATAATATTATTGGAACGATTCCAAAAAAAGAGGAGCTTAAAGAAGAATCAAAACCTGTCTTGGAGCAGCAGGGAATTGATAAGAAGAAAGGATAAAGAAAGACGTATGAGAATACTAGCAATAGCGGATGAGGAATCAAAATATCTCTGGGATTATTATGAAAAGGGAAAATTAGATGGGATTGATTTGATTATTTCCTGCGGTGATTTAGATCCGCGCTATTTATCCTTTTTGGCGACTTTTACGACTGCACCTGTCATATATGTACATGGCAATCATGATGAAAATTATAAAGATATACCGCCTGACGGTTGTATTTGTATTGATGACAAATTATTTGTCTATAAGGGCGTTCGTATTTTAGGTCTCGGTGGCTCTATGAGATATCGAAACGGAGAGTATCAGTATACGGAGTGGGATATGAGAAGGAGAGTTGGAAAGCTTTGGACGAAGCTTTTATGGCATGGAGGGTTTGATATTTTAGTGACACATGCCCCAGCCTATCAGCTCAATGATGGACGAGACTTGCCCCACCAGGGATTTCGCACGTTTCTTTGGTTGCTTGAGAAGTATAAACCACGATTTTTCCTTCACGGACATGTGCATATGTCCTATGGGAGAAAGCATAAGAGATATGATAAGTATCAAAGTACACATGTTATCAATGCATTCGAGAGATGTGTGTTCGACTACGAAGATGATAATGTGAAAGAGCATATTGTATAGTGAGAAAAAAGGGCTGTCAAAATAGAGTTTTCAAATCTCTAATCTAATAGATAGACTTTATCAGTTGTAAATCTTGAAAATTCTTGATATTTAGTTTAAAATAATAAAAGTTAGTTTTATCTAACTACGTGTGAATAACTCATGGGAAACTCCCAAAAAAGTTTGCTTCCTTTTTTGGGAGTATATCCTCGTGAAACTTGATAATACTAATATCACGAAGAGACTTTGGTTAAGAAGAAAGTCTCCAAACTGGTAATTTCAAAGAAGACCAGTTTGCTTAGGGAAAGGAGAATGACAAGATGAATTATTTGGAAATTGAAAAAGTAATTGGAAGAGAGATTATGGATTCCAGGGGAAATCCTACCGTGGAGGCAGAAGTATACTTAGTAGACGGAACTGTCGGAAGAGGAACAGCCCCAAGTGGTGCGTCCACAGGTGAATTTGAGGCACTTGAGTTAAGAGATGGCGATAAGGGAAGATATCTTGGAAAGGGTGTTCAAAAGGCAGTAGAAAATATTAATACAGTAATTAACGATGCCATTGTTGGAATGGACGCATCAGATATCTATGCAGTTGACGGGGCGATGATTAAGGCAGATGGAACAAAGGATAAATCAAATTTAGGTGCCAATGCAATTTTGGCAGTATCGATTGCCTGTGCGAGAGCAGCCTCCATCTCTCTTGGAATTTCCTTATTTAAATTCATCGGAGGTATCTCTGGAAATAGATTACCAGTTCCTATGATGAATATTTTAAATGGTGGCGCTCATGCGGCAAATACAGTCGATGTGCAGGAGTTTATGATTATGCCAGTCGGCGCAGATAGTTTTAAGGAGGCACTCCGCTGGTGTGCAGAAGTTTTCCATGCATTGGCATCTCTCTTAAAGGAAAATGGATTGGCTACATCAGTAGGAGATGAGGGTGGTTTTGCTCCTAACTTGGCAAGTGACGAGGAAGCTATCCAATATATCTTAAATGCGGTAGAAAAAGCTGGATATGAGCCAGGAAAAGACTTTAAGATTGCGATGGATGCAGCAGCGAGCGAGTGGAAGGGCGAGAAGAAGGGAGAATATATTCTTCCAAAAGCTGGAACAAAATATACTTCAGAGGAGCTAATCGAGCATTGGAAACAGTTAGTGGAGAAATATCCAATCATCTCTATTGAAGATGGTCTTGACGAGGAAGATTGGGAAGGCTGGCAAAAACTTACAGCCGAGCTTGGAGATAAGGTGCAGCTTGTAGGAGATGATTTATTTGTGACAAATACAGAGAGATTGAAAAAAGGAATTGAGATGGGATGCGGTAATTCTATCTTGATTAAGTTAAATCAGATTGGTTCTGTATCTGAGACATTGGAGGCAATCAAGATGGCGCATAAGGCGGGATATACGGCAGTTACATCTCACCGCTCAGGAGAGACAGAGGATACAACAATCGCTGACCTTGCAGTTGCACTTAATACTTGTCAGATTAAGACAGGTGCTCCAAGTAGAACAGAGAGAGTTGCAAAATATAATCAATTACTTCGCATTGAGGAGGAATTAAAAGAGGCAGCTATTTATCCAGGAATTAAGGCTTTTAATGTTTCATTATAATAAGTGTGAATGATAATGAACGAGAACGATAATGAAATAATGAACGATAATTGAGGGAGTGGGGACAGACGCGAAGAGAGTTCGTCGATATATTCTCCAAAAACACGTTCGTTCCCACGGTTTTTCGACATACGCTGATTTTTGCCGCTTCCC
>JAUUSJ010000356.1 GCA_030841965.1 Blautia sp. | reverse complement strand
TTGCCCATGAACAGGCGCTGTGGTATGAAGAAGAATTGCAGAAAGAAATCACGAAGGATCGTGAAGCACATGGGAAAAAGCCTTTAAAGGAAAAAGGGAAAAATGATACTCCGTCCAGTGGCGGAAACGACGATATGATGATAAAAGGAAAAACGAACAAAAAAATCCGATAAAAGCCATCTCGCATCTTACAAATCTCACTTGACATAGCACTTCTGTCAACGGAAAGAAAAGCAGATAAGCAATCTAACATGGGTATAAGCTCCTTCTCTTTTATTCCCTGAAATAAGGCTGCCTCTCTCAATTGTTCCAAATATTTTTCCATAATACCTCCTTTTGTTGGATAAACAACAGACTTATTTTGCCTATGATAGTATACTCAAGCTATAAAGTCAAGAAAACAACTAATTTTTTAAAAATATATCAAAAAAATTATTATACGAGGAGAATATTATTATGATTCGAAGAATTATTCAAATTGACGAAGAGAAATGTAACGGATGTGGTGCCTGCGCTGCTGCCTGCCACGAAGGAGCAATCGGTATGGTAAATAATAAGGCAAAACTTCTGCGAGACGATTACTGTGATGGTCTAGGAGACTGTCTTCCAACATGTCCTACAGGAGCAATTACCTTCGTGAATAGGGAAGCCGCCGCTTATGATGAGGCTACCGTAAAAGCTGCCCAGCAAAAGAAAAAGAAATCTCCAGCCTTTCAATGCCCTGGAACAAAAACAAGTGAAATCCACCGAAAAGTAAATTCAGCGAATACTTCTCTATCTGACACCCCTCTTTTAACTAGTCAGCTTTCACATTGGCCAGTACAGATAAAGCTATTACCTATTACTGCCCCATATTTTAATAAAACAGATTTGCTTATCGCAGCGGATTGTACCGCATACGCATATGGAAACTTTCATAACCGTTTTATGAAAAATAAAATCACGCTTATCGGATGTCCAAAACTGGACAATATCGATTACTCAGAAAAGCTGACTGCTATTATCCGTGAAAATGATATTAAAAGTATTACAATCGTGCGAATGGAAGTGCCATGCTGTAGAGGACTAGAGATTGCAACAAAAAAAGCGATACAAGAGAGTGGAAAATTTATCCCCTGGCAGATAGTCGTTGTATCGACAGATGGCAATATTATAAGCAACTAATCTACTTTAAGATAGGTTTTACAATATATAAAGGGCTGTCAGAAACAGCCCTTTGCCTATTTTTTAGATAACGTTCCCACGGTTTTTCGACATACGCTGATTTATGCCGCCTCCCGCAAACTCACGCCTACGGCGTTCAAACAGTGCTCCAGCGGCAAAGCTAAGTATATCGAAAAACCGCTCCACTCTCT
>JAUUSJ010000355.1 GCA_030841965.1 Blautia sp. | reverse complement strand
GCTCCAGCGGCAAAGCTAAGTATATCGAAAAACCGCTCCACTCTCTATCGTTTTTGGAGGACATATCTCCGACCTCTCTTCGCTGTGTACTGGCAAGATACTGTAGGGATGACTATTACACAGTTTTAAGGTAAGTTCTCTGCTTTTTTACTTACAAAAATTTTACACTATCTAGCAGGTGGAAACTTAAATATCAAACTTCTTAAATAGGTGCGTAAGCGCCTTAGAAGCCCATTATCTTTAGGTGATGGGTGGTTCACGTTAGAGTGCAAATACAGAGAAAACCGTTGGGAGCGATTGCTCTGAAGGTACTCTTTGTACTTTGGAAAGTTAAGGTAAGACGCTGGAACGACTGGACAGTTATAAGTCCATGGCATTTAGGTAGTGGGTAGTTGATACTGGAATTGATTAAGCTTTCATATTTTCTAGCATCCCCCTTAAATTTTATATCTTGCAATCTCGTATTTTCTAGATTTCCTCAAATGCGATTTCGCATTCTCTGAGGAAATTCTTTATTACTGTCTCATATATCTGTTCTAATGTCTTGTCCATTGTAAAAATCTTAAATGAAGTTCCAGAAGTACAGGTAACGGTATTATTTTCAAAATAAATATTAAAATAAAGTCCATGTATATCTTCCATCGAGTACGGAAGATGATATTCTAAAATTAATTGTTCTGTTTTTTCTGGCGGGAAAAGGAGAACGAATTTTAGGTAGAGAGGGAGTTTATTTCCTTTTAATAGTTGAAAGATAAAAGGTTTCTGTTCAGCCCATGTACAGTATTTGCGGTTGTCTAGAATTTCATTTTCATCAGAGGAGAAAAAATCATGGTTTAATACTCCATCTATATGAAAGGTGGAAAAAGTTTTTATAGAAGCTTCACAAATTTGGAAAAAATCAAATGTATTTTTGCGAAGCAAATGGTTCATAAATAATTTTGTATCTAAGATTTTTAATGAGAGCATAGTGTTTTATTTCCTTTCTATATACTTTGTGAAATAGATAGTTTTTGCTGTGTGTTGGTGAAACGCTATAAACTTGATTTTGTATTGTTTTGATAATAGAGTATTCCTTTATCTATAGAAATATTTGTTATTTTATATTTTATCTTTTATCAATCAAAGGATTAAAAAATCTCTTGCATAAAACTAATGCTATATAACTATGCATCAAGGAGATAGAACCTATACTTTTTATGACTCTGTTCTCCAAACAAACAACATACAAATCATTTTAGTTTCGCCGATACACAGCGGATAGAGGAGAGAGGTATCTCCCCCACAAACGATAGAGAGTGGAGCGATTTTTCGATATACTTAGCTTTGCCGCTGGAGCACTGTTTGAGCGACGAAGGAGCG
>JAUUSJ010000354.1 GCA_030841965.1 Blautia sp. | reverse complement strand
AGCTAAGTATATCGAAAAACCGCTCCACTCTCTATCGTTTTTTGAGGACATATCGCCGACCTCTCTTCGCTGTGTATTGGCAAAACACTATAAAATTCTTCCGATTAGTTAGTTATGACTAATTCTTATTATATTATTATCTGAAAAAAATACAAGCTTTCGATGAAAAAATCACGATTTTACGTTTTTTGTTTTTCTCTGTGTATTTTTATGATATAATTTTCGTAGTTTGATTGTAAAATATTATGATATTAGGGTCAGAGAGTCGGAAACCTAATGTAAGCTTGCTTGCAAGAGAGTTTTTGGTCCCAGCATCATATTATATTAAAACTAAAAATATTAAGGAGGCGTTATTATGCGATATGAGATTAAAGGGGATACTCTCCCTGTTGTGATTTGTCATCTTGAAAATGGCGAGACGATGATTACGGAAAAGGGCTCCATGGCATGGATGAGTCCAAATATGGAAATGAAAACTTCCACAAACGGCGGTCTCGGAAAGGCTTTTGGAAGAATGTTTGCAGGTGAATCTCTGTTTCAAAACTTTTATACCGCACGAGGAGGACAAGGAATCATTGCCTTTGCTTCTTCCTTTCCTGGAAGTATCAAAGCTTTCGAGATTAGTCCAGGAAATGAGATGATTTTTCAGAAAAAGACGTTTCTAGCTTCGGAGGAGTCGGTCTCTCTATCTATTCATTTTCAGAAGAAATTTGGTTCGGGACTTTTTGGAGGAGAGGGGTTCATATTACAGAAGCTTTCAGGAAATGGAATTGCTTTTGCAGAGTTTGACGGTCATGTCGTAGAATATGAGCTAGCACCAAGACAGCAGATTATTATAGATACTGGATATCTTGCTGCCATGTCGACAAGCTGTGATATCGATATTCAGACCGTTCCCGGGGTGAAAAATGCTCTCTTTGGCGGAGAGGGATTATTCAATACCGTCATCACTGGACCTGGGCACGTCTGGTTACAGACAATGCCTATCTCTGCAGTCGCTGGAGCATTACAGCCATTTTTCCCATCAAGCAATTAAAAACTATCTTTTATATTTTATCTCTCCTAGAGATTATTTATTTTCTAATATGACTAATTTTACTTTAGAAAATATCAATTGAGCAATTATTTATACAAAAATAAAAATCTTATATTGAAACCATACAGTAGTTATCCTTACCTTATGGAAACAATCGTATAAAATTTTGCCAATACACAGCCAAGAGAGTCCGTCGATATGTCCTCGAAAAACGATAGAGAGTGGAGCGGTTTTTCGATATACTTAGCTTTGCCGCTGGAGCACTGTCTGAGTGCCGTAGGCGCGAGTTTGCGGGAAGCGGCAAAAATCAGCGTATGTCGAAA
>JAUUSJ010000183.1 GCA_030841965.1 Blautia sp. | reverse complement strand
GAGTGGAACGTAGATGCGGGAGCACATTGTGCGGAGCAATCTGGTATCAAAGGGGTCAAAAGACCTTTTGACCCCAACATCATAGCATAGGCAATCTTAAATTTGTGTAAAAAGCTCTATGTTTTCAATTAAATTCTAATAAGAAAATTTTGGAAGTTTGCTTGAATCGTATAGCGATTTTCAGGCAAATATTTTAATGGAGAACAAAATAATATAAGTATAAAAAAACTGAATAGAGTATAGCAAAGAAATAAATAGCTTGTAATTAAAAATGAAATATTGTAGAATAAAAAATAATGACAAAATACAAGGAGGAAAATTCGTGGAAAAAGAAATGATAATTGTTTTGGATTTTGGCGGTCAGTATAATCAGCTCATTGCCCGTCGTGTGCGTGAGTGCAATGTATATGCCGAAGTTCATCCATATACTTTAAGTCTAGAGCAAATTAAAGAGATGAATCCAAAGGGAATTATTTTTACTGGCGGACCAAATAGTGTATATAAAGAAGATTCTCCACGCTATAGTAAGGAGATATTTGACCTAGGTATTCCAATTCTTGGAATATGCTATGGCTCTCAGCTTATGACATATTTACTCGGTGGAACGGTGGAAACTGCGCCAGTCAGCGAATACGGAAGAACAGAAGTGACCGTAGACCAATCAGACTTATTATTTGGCGATGTGTCTGAGACGACAATCTGTTGGATGAGTCATACCGACTATATCTCTAAAGCTCCAGAGGGATTTACCGTGACAGCCAAGACGCCAGTTTGTCCAGTGGCAGCGATGGCAAATCCAGAGAAGAAATTGTATGCAACTCAGTTCCATCCAGAAGTTATGCATACAAAAGAAGGCGTGAAAATGCTATCAAACTTTGTATTTAAGGTTTGCGGATGTAAGGGAGATTGGAAGATGGCTTCCTTTGTGGAGGAGACAATTAAGTCTGTGCGTGAAAAGGTTGGAGACGGAAAAGTTCTCTGTGCCTTATCTGGCGGCGTAGATTCCTCCGTGGCAGCAGTACTCCTATCTAAGGCAGTTGGAAAACAGCTTACCTGTGTATTTGTAGACCATGGCTTACTTCGCAAGGATGAGGGAGACGAGGTAGAGGCAGTATTTGGACCAAACGGCCACTATGACTTAAACTTCATTCGTGTCAATGCACAGGAGCGTTACTATAAAAAACTCGCAGGCGTGACAGAACCAGAGCAGAAGAGAAAAATTATCGGTGAGGAATTCATCCGCGTATTTGAGGAAGAGGCAAAGAAAATCGGTGCAGTGGATTATCTCGTACAGGGAACTATTTATCCAGACGTAATCGAGTCCGGTCTTGGCAAATCCGCAGTCATTAAGTCCCACCATAATGTAGGTGGACTTCCAGACGTTGTAGATTTTAAAGAGATAATAGAGCCACTTCGCCTCCTATTTAAGGATGAGGTAAGAAAAGCAGGACTAGAGCTTGGAATTCCAGAGCATCTAGTATTTCGTCAACCATTCCCAGGTCCGGGACTTGGAATCCGCATCATTGGCGAGGTAACAGCCGAGAAAGTAAGAATCGTGCAAGAGGCAGATGCCATTTATCGCGAAGAAGTAGCAAGAGCAGGCATCGCAAAAGACCTCGGTCAGTACTTTGCGGGGCTTACGAATATGCGTTCCGTTGGTGTTATGGGGGACGAGAGAACCTATGACTACGCAGTTGCACTTCGTGCGGTGCTCACAAGCGACTTTATGACAGCAGAGGCGGCACAGATTCCGTATGAGGTGCTCTTTAAGGTGACGAGCCGTATTATTAATGAGGTCAAGGGTGTGAATCGAGTAATGTATGACTTGACTAGTAAACCGCCTGGAACGATAGAGTTTGAATAAACATTTTTTGACATTAAGGAATCAAAAAGCCTGATTTTATGGGACTTTTTGGTTCCTTAATATTTGTTCTGATCCTATCAATTATACCACAACAATCGCAACTTTTGAAGATTTTATTTTAATTAGAAGCTTATTTTTTAAAATCAAAAAAATTGATGTTTTTTCGATATAGGGGTTCTTTGCGCTTTTGTGAGCTAAGTAATCATCTTATATGAAATAGCACAATAGGTTAATTTAGAAAGATAACAAAACTGAAAGGGGTGATAGCATGAGTTCATTTGTTGCCACACTGAATAACGGTATGAATGCATATGACGTTGATCCAGAAGATAATATATTTGAGAGCATATGGAAAGAATATCAGAGTGTTATACTGCAAAGTCTAGTGACGTCATTTGGTTTAGATTTTATTGTGCATGATCGACATGGTGGTGATGTAGATACAGTTCATAATGTTCGGCAGATTGGCATTGATTCAGAAATGAAATATAAGAATGCTAATAATGAAAACGATTATGAAAAAAGAGGTGCTTATGACTCGGATGCATATCATAAGGATCCACGATATATCGCTATTAATAAAAATGTTAGTGAGAAAAAGAAAAATGGCGAACTTACAGATTCTTATACTGGGAAAAAACTCGCACGAAATGCTAATGTTGACCTAGATCATGCTGTTGCATCAAAGGAAATCCATGAAGATAGGGGACGAGTGTTGGCAGGCTTAGATGGATTGGATTTAGCAAATAATGAGGATAACTTGAAGCCTACTGATCGTAGTATTAACAGATCAATGAAAGATAAGGATATGGATGCGTACCTTGCTGATTGGGAGAAGAAAACACCAGAACGTAAAAACAGAATTATTGCTCTAAAAGAAAAGGATTCTCTTACTGATAAAGAAAGGAAAGAATTAGAAAAATTAGAGAAACTAGATCAAATTGATCCGGATAAAATGAGGGCTGAAAATAAAAAAGCACGTAAAGCATATGATGCAAAAATTCAAAAGGCATATTACACAAGTGAGAAATTCTACAAAGATACTGTAATTGCGGCGGGGAGTCAAGGTGCAGAAATGGGAGTGAGACAAGCGATGGGTTTCATTTTTGTTGAAATATACATGGGAGCTGAACATGAATTAAAAGGTATGCCCGCAAATAGTAGCTTAGAGGATATGTTAAAAGCTGTCGGAACGGGAGTGAAGAATGGGGCAGAAAATGCTAAGAAAAAATATAAAGAAATTTTTTCTAAGTTTGGCGAAGGATTTATATCTGGTTCTCTTGCAAGCATAACGACGACTATCTGCAATATCTTTTTTACGACTGCAAAAAACCTTGTAAGGAATATTAGACAAATATATGCATCTGTAGTTCAGGCAGGAAAAGTATTACTTTTTAATCCAGATAATTTGATGTTTGGGGATCGAATAAAAACATCGACTATTATAATTGCTACTGGTGCAAGTGTTCTTGTTGGAACAGCGGTAGGCGAACTGATTGGAAAAACACCTGTTGGCATAATTCCAGGTGTTGGCCAGATTGTACAGACATTTTCATCAACCTTAGTAAGTGGTCTGATTTCATGTACGCTGCTAGTTTTTCTGGACAGAAGTAAGTTTATGAATGCTTTGATTGATAAGTTAAATGCCATTCCTTCTGAGGTAAATAATTACAAGGAAGTTGCGGATGCACTTGAACGACTTGCCGCCAAACTGGAAAATCTTGATATTGCTAAATTTAGAGCAGATACAGAGAGATATCAAAATATTTCAGATAAGATTACTAAGTCAGAGAGCGAAGAGGAAATTAATGATTTATTATTGTCCGCGTACAAAGTCTTTGATATTAGAATCCCTTGGACTGGTGATTTTGATAGTTTTATGGGAAACAAAAACAATAAGCTGGTGTTTGAGTAATGTTTAAATCTGATATGACAAAAGATGAGTATTACAGATTTAATTATGAAGGATGTAAAAGTATAAAAAGTATAAAGGAGGATGTTTGATATGCCATTACCATTAATAATCGGAGGAATCGCTGCTATCGCAGGGGTAGCGGGAGTCGGTTCGGGAATTCATGGTGGAGTTAAGATGAAAGAAGCCAATGATACTATGAAGTCTGCGCAAAGAAAACAGGAAAATGCAGTTCATAAATTTGAAAAAAGAAATACAGAAACGACAGAATTAATGGATGCATTAGGTAAACAGGAATTAGAGATACTAAACAGTTTTGAACAGTTTTCTAACCTTATTGAAAAAATACAGGGAAGGCCAGAGTTTAAGGCTTATGATAAAGAAGGCGTAAATTTACCTGAATATGAAGCAGAAGAACTCAAAAAGGTATCAGCTGGTGCGGGTGTTTTACTTGGAGGGATTGGAGGTGCGGCGGCAGGAACTGCAGGAGGCTTTGCAGCAGCAGGTGTAACAACATCAGCGGTTATGGCATTGGGAACTGCGTCCACGGGAACTGCTATCTCCACTCTTTCTGGCGTGGCCGCAACAAATGCTACATTGGCAGCATTAGGTGGTGGTTCACTTGCAGCAGGTGGAGGTGGAATGGCTCTTGGATCTATGGTTCTAAGTGGAGCAACCCTAGGTGTTGGACTGCTTGTTGGGGGAGTAATTTTTAATGTAACAGGTTCAAAACTTTCAGATAAAGCCGATGAAGCATATTCACAAGCAAAGAGAACTGAAAGAGAAGTAAACAAAATAGTGGCATATTTCGATGAACTCAGTACTGTTGCAGAAGGATTTAGAACATCGCTGATAAATGTGGCAGAACAATATACAAAGCGACTTTCTACCTTGGACCATATCATCAATTTTGAGGAGAAAGTGGAATGGTCAGAATTTTCAGACAAACAAAAAATCTTAACAGAAAACACGGTACTCCTTGTGGGGTTACTGTATCAGATGTGTAAGATTCAGTTAGTATTGAAATCAGAAAAAGAAGATGAGTTAAATCATATAAACAAAGATGCAGTAGACAAAGCGATTTCTAATGCAGATAAAGTTATGAAAGAATTAGATCATATGGCATAGGAGGGTTGATGTATGTTTTTAAATTGGTGTTAGTATATAAGAGTGGACACGAAACTTGAGTTTTGCAGGAGATTGAGTAAAAAACGCTCTGAATACCGCATAAATAGAGGTGTTCAGAGCATTTTTGAAATGCATAGGAGTGTTGTATTATCCATTCAATACAATAGCTTACTTTTTCCAAATAAACATGGGCATCAATCATGTAATATTTTCTCTCTATAACTATTTATCTTCTTTATCAGCATTTCTATATGTATTTTATTAAAATCTGTTGTGTCCATAACAATATGTGGACCATTCGCCACGAAGCTGTCCATCCCTCTATCAATAATTCCACTCACAAAGTTTTCATATGAAATAGGTTTAACATTTTTATTTGGAGTTTTTTCGGGATAGCAGTCATTTACAACATGACCTCTATGTCTGTCTGGGCTATTATTCCTCTCTACAAAACGCTCATATATTTTAGAGTAATTTCCTGTCAATGTTACAGTGATCGCTGTATATGAATATCTTTCAAGAATTTCTATTAGAGGCTCCCTTGATATTTTTTCAAAATTATTTTCAAGTATAAATGGCTGATTATTTTTCATTAACTGTGTCGCCATATAATACATAATATTCATACTGGAAATACCTAATTTAACTTTTTCTTCTCTGGAACGAAACCCTATATCATCATACATTAACTCTTTAATTTTATCTTTTGAAATAACAGGTAATCCAAAGTATTCTGCTAAAAAAGTTGCCATTGTGCTTTTCCCCGCAGCAGGAATCCCGGTCACTAATATACAATACATTTTCAAACCTTCACCTCAACCACGATATAATTGACTCCTATTTCATCCATTTGTGACAAAAAGTCTTCAGAAACATTGTTATCCGTTATTAGCAAATCATAATCATCTATTTTACATACAGAGTGAATAGATGATTTCCCTATTTTTTCAGATGGATATAGCCCTATATTCATGCTACAATTCTCCATAATTGCTTTTCCAAATTCTACACCCGCACTATTATGTATAGATGCTCCAAACTCCACAGATAAAGCTGAATGGGATAAAAAGGATTTATCTGTGCGTATGTTTTTTGCCATTTGTATTGTGTAGTAATCATGACAATGTCCCCTATGTGACATTTCTCCTCCCAGAAGAATAACAGAAATCTTTTCTTTTTTTCGCAAAACTTCTGCTATTGTGACAGAGTTTGTTAAAACGGTTATATTTATATTATCAGGCAAATTCATAGCCATATAATAGCCTACTGATGATGTAGTAATATAGATTACATCATGCTCCTCTATATATTCTACTGCCCGTTTTGCAACAGCCAAGTAATTCTTTTTTATTTCTGGTAAATCTTTTGGATTATAGTTTGCATCTGGATAAGTTCCTTTTGGTCTTGCTGCAATAGCACCTCCATGAGTTCTTTGTAGCAGACCTCTGCTTTCCAGTACCCGCAAATCTCTCCTGGCGCAATCTGCAGATATTTGATATAGAGCTTGAATTTCAGATACCATAATTCTTCCTGTCTTATTTACTCTGTTTACAATATCTCTTTGCCTTTCTTCCATGAACATATCATTATCACTCCCTTTTATTCGTATTTTAGTTTGATTATAATTGTTCATTCTTATTTACAATTGATTATACATGTTTACATTCAAATTTTCAAGTCTTATATATAGCTTTTTTCTGAAATAATAAAACCCCGCCAGCTAATTAAGGGTAAAATGAATTGTGCTGTGCCGCCTGTGACTGCTTATCAGGGCTTTGCTTTTTGTCAATCAATAGGGCTGTAAACAGCTCTCTACCCATCAGCGGGTTTCCCGATTGTGTTTTATCCTTAAAGCTTGTTTCTGCTCTTTCTTTATTATCATTTTCCTTTTCCGCTTCTGCCATACACTTTTTCATGGTAATACTGGCGGCTTACTCGTCCGATTACTGTTGTATATCCCTTTTTCTTTAATTCCTCGTTCCACTGATGAATCGTGCGATATGCCAGAGATTTTGAAATTCTCAGTTCCGCAGCCATTTCATCCGCTTTGATAAATACTGTACTTGCCATAGGCAATTCCTTGGTGAAACAACCCTAAAAGGTTTGTTCCCTATCTTTCTTTTTAAGAAAAATTGTGTTATAGTGTATTGTAAGTCGAGAGACTTACAAACCGATTGGTTTGGGAAAGGAGCGTGGATGTTATGAAGAAACTTACTAAGTTTCTTATGATATTTCACAGTGTCTTAGTATATTAAGGTTTGCTAAATTCAAATAAAGACACTTACAGCAATTTGGAGACCGTGCGCCTCCTTTCTTTTTGTCTAAGTATATAGGCGTTTGCGAAACGCCAGAACCCGCATAAATACGGGATTCTTTTTGTCA
>JAUUSJ010000182.1 GCA_030841965.1 Blautia sp. | reverse complement strand
GCTAAGTATATCGAAAAACCGCTCCACTCTCTATCGTTTTTCGAGGACATATCTTTGACCTCTCTTTGCTGTGTATTGGCAAAACACTATGATATTTTGGGGATAAGGATAATTCCTATATAGTTTTAATATGAGCTTTCAACTTTTTCAAACTCTTCCATTGTGTGAACGGTTGCTCTGTCAGCAATAAGTCTCTGGGTAATTTTTACAAAATCCACACTGTACTTATAAAAGTTTGTAATTGACATAGGTCAAAGAATTTTAGTATATTTCAATGGCTTTTAATAGTTTTGGGATAGCTGGCTCGCTTCTTTCGGAGTGGGTTTTTGCATATTAATGTAATAGTGAAAAATGTTTTTTGATATCTATCTCAGTCCTTTCGGAGTGGGATTTTTGTGTATTAATATAATATCGAAAAATAGCAAGAAAAAAACTCTGTACTCAAATTGAATACAGAGTTTTTATTATGCAGTTGACGGGACTTGAACCCGTACCCAGTTAACCCGGACTAGATCCTTAGTCTAGCGCGTATGCCAATTCCGCCACAACTGCTTATTAACTTGTGTTCCTCACGAACAATTAATATACTATCATAGGTTTTAAGAAAATGCAAGCTTTTTTTTGTATTTTTTTTAAAACATTAGATACATTTCGTACAAATCAAAAAATTCTGAGTTTAAGTGATTAGAGAAGAGAGAAATTCTTGTAAAATAATAAAATGTATGCCATAATAAATCTATGGGAAGGAGGAGTTATTGCGTATCTTATGGTAAGACAAAAGGTGAAACATCTTTCCCGATATTTTAGGCGAGGAATTATTCGTAATAAGTAATTCAATTATGGGGAGATAAGCATGAGGAAAAGGAGAGGAGACAAAGCATGAAGCAAAAAGGAAAAGAGCAGGGACTTTATGTCTCTAAGAGCAAATTTGCGAAGCTTATAGCAATTATAGTTATACTTATAGTGGCATTACTTGTGGGAAATATAATTCAGTTGCGAAGGAATAGGGAGTTAAAGAACTTGAGTGAGCAAATGACTAAGCAGTCAGCCTCCTTGCAGGAAAATAATGATGAATTAGAAAAGACATTAAAAGAAAAAGAAGCAGAGATAGAAGAATTAAATAGTAGCTTATCTATTGAGGAAGATTTAAAAACTAACGTCAATTTAGTCAAAAACTTACGTGCCAGCAATGAAAATCTTCAAAAGAAAGTGGAGGAGTTGCAGGCAAGCTTGGGAGAGAATTCTGATGACACGAGTAAGAGCAGTAATGCAACGACAGAGACAGTGACAGTCTCAACAACAGAGACGACAACGGCAACTACAGTGGCTGAGACAGAGACAACCAATTCAACCGCAGCTTCTACTTCAGATACAACAAGCTCATCGACAGGTACAACAGCTACGTCCGAAGATACGACTAGTTTAGTAGGAGATAAGATGACGAAGTATTTTCATAATCCAGCCTGTCAGTATGTTGCTATTATTAATGAGGAAGATAAAGTGACAGCTACAAAAGCAAAGTTCGAGGAAGAAGGATATAAGGCATGCACCTACTGTAATCCTTGATAACAAAAAATTATAAGGAATAGACTGTCCGAATTCACATTTTATTATGTGAGACTTGGTAATACAGTTTTTTGTATTGTTCAAGTAATGATGATTGAAACAGAAAACTTAGTAATTTATTATCGAGTAGCTCATTGTGAAATGATATTAAATCTAGTGCGAAGCAATATTATCAAAGAAGCCCGTAAAGTCTCCCTGCTTTAGCTAGGGGAGTGTCAAGAGGCAATATTAAATTCAATATGGAATGATAAAAAATGAAATAATATGAAACTGTTTCGCCAATACACAGCCAAGAGAGCAAACAGATATCTCCTCCGAAAACGATAGAGAGTGGAGCGGTTTTTCGATATACTTAGCTTTGCCGCTGGAGCACTGTTTGAGCACCGAAGGTGCGAGTTTGCGGGAAGCGGCAAAAATCAGCGTATGTCGAAAAACCGTGGGAACGAACGTGTTTTCGGAGGAGATATCTGTTTGCTCTCTTAGCGTTTGCTCTCTTAATCTCTTATCGTTTGCCCCATCCCCCACTCCCACCCCCACAACATAATTTAAGGAGGAAAACCATGTCATATTTCCCAATATTTATAGAAATGAAAGATAAAAACTGCCTTGTCGTTGGCGGAGGGAAGATTGCGACGAGAAAGATAAAAACACTCTTATCCTACGAGGCAAAGATTAAGGTAGTTGCCCCACAGATTTGTGACGAGATAAAACAGTATAAAAAAGAAAACATAAACTTAGAACTAGAAGAAAGAGAATTTATCTACGAGGACTGTCTTAACGCTTTTTTGGTTATCGGAGCGACAAATGACATAAAATTAAATAAAAATATATATAACTATTGTAATCAGCGTAATATTTTGGTAAATATTATTAATGGAAAAGATTTCTGTACCTTTTTATTTCCATCTACGATAAAAAGAAGAGATATTTCCATAGGAATCACAACGAGTGGGAAGAGTCCGGCGCTCGCAAAGGCGATTAGAAGACAGATTGAGGAAAATTTCCCTTCCCATTACGGTGAACTAAATGATATACTTGGATGGGCGAGGGAGCAGGTTATAAAGGAGATTGGAGAAGAAAAAAAGAGGAGAGGGATATTTTCTCATCTTATTGAGCTTGGCATAAAACAGAATAAATTATGGACGAGGGAAGAAATTTTAGAAATCATAAGAAGGGAAAAAGAATGATTGAATTAGTAGAAAATAAATTGGATGTGGACACTTATTTGAAGCTGCGAGATGCCGTCTCGTGGAAAAAGTTGTCGAGGATGCAGGCGAAAAAAGCATTAAAAAATAGTTTACATATTGCGGTTGCCTATATAGACAAAGAACCAGTAGGAATGGGCAGAATTGTGGGAGACGGCGCAGTTATCTGTTATGTACAGGATTTGATTGTCGTACCAAATATGCAAGGAAGAGGAATCGGTGGGATTTTGCTTGAGCATCTAAAGGAGGTTGTAGAGAATTTGGGGTATGATGATACAACGATGATGTTCGCATTAATGTGTGCTAAGGGAAGAGAGAAATTTTATGAGAAGCATCAGTTTCTTGCACGTCCGACAAAGGATTTAGGTCCTGGCATGATTCAATATTTAGACATCAGGAAGTCTAGTTAGAAAAATGTTGATGAGTCAGGAAAATATTTGTCAAAGAAAGAGAAAAAAAGAAAAAATAGGATATATAAAAAATCAGAAAATGGAAAAATAATACAGGCTTTTGCACTAAAATAACCTTGCAATTTATATTAAATTTGGTAAAATATATAATAACGAGGTGAATTGGAGGTGTTTTTTGTGCAAAGAACGAGACGTTTGCGCAGCAGTGAACAGCTGAGAGCATTAGTGAGAGAAAATTATTTACATATTTCAGATTTTGTATATCCTATTTTTATTATTGAGGGAGAAAATATAAAAAATCCAGTAAATTCTATGCCGGGAATCTATCAGTATTCTTTAGACCGATTACAAGAAGAGATGGATAGAGTAGTTGAGGCGGGAATTACTGCTGTTCTTTTATTTGGAATTCCAGCGAAGAAGGACGAGGTTGGTTCTGGAGCATATGATGAGAATGGAATTACACAGAGGGCAGTGAGATATATTAAGAAAAATTATCCAGATATTATTGTTATTGTGGATGTCTGCCTTTGCGAGTACACATCACACGGCCATTGTGGTGTTGTTCAAAATGGAGAGATACTAAATGACGCTACTTTGCCGTTACTTGCGAAGATGGCACTTACCTGTGTGCAGGCGGGCGCAGATATGGTTGCACCGTCTGATATGATGGATGGAAGAGTTGCCGCCATTAGGGAGACGTTAGACAGGGAGGGATTTGTCAATACACCGATTATGGCGTATAGTGCTAAGTTTTCTTCCGCATATTATGGTCCTTTTCGGGATGCCGCTCAGTCAGCGCCATGTTTTGGAGACCGCAAAACGTATCAGATGGATGTGGCGAATGGAAAGGAAGCAATCAAAGAAATTGTCCTGGACTTAGAGGAGGGGGCAGATATTGTCATGGTGAAGCCAGGGCTTGCTTTTTTGGATGTATTAAAGGAGGCTGCCGAGGTGGCGGACTGTCCTGTCGCTGTCTATAATGTAAGCGGTGAGTATTCTATGGTAAAGGCAGCAGCGATGAATGGCTGGATTGACGAGAAGAAGATTGTCTTGGAGAATATGATAGCTATGAAGCGAGCAGGAGCGAAGATTATTATCACTTACCATGCCCTGGATGTAGCGAGATGGATAAAAGAATAGACGAAGGGTATTATCTATGGGATTTTTTGAACAGTTAAAGAGATTGTGGAAGACAGAAGAAAAGAGCGGTGTGAGCGAGGAGACGAAGAAGCGAATTTACAATCTTCATATGGAAGCGGAAGCTTTGTTTTATATTGATGATGTTTACCAGGAACCAGGTGAGAGAGTGGTTACTGTGGTAGGCGAGTGGGTGAGAGGAAATCTAGAGAAAAAATCGACTTGTCTATTTTTAGATTGCGAGGGACTTCCTATGAAGGAAGGGAGAATTTTAGCAAGCAAAGAGGAGACGATATCTCATAGTAAGTTTCTTCGAGATGAACTGAAAAATATCCTAAAGATTAGAGTCTTAGATGGAAATTTAGAAGATGTACAAGCAGCTCAGATGCTTACAAAGCCTGATTGCGAAGGAGGAGATTAACGTGCCAAGGGTTTTGCTCACTCTTTTGCTATTTGTTATTATTGTGATTATAATGCTCATAGTTTCTATGCGACTTTATAGAAAATACGATAATATAAATAAAAAAAGATATCCATCCAAAGAACAGGTATGGAGAGGTGGAAAGAAGCAGGTTTTAATATTATTCCAACCCTCCAAGAAAAATACGGTAGAAGAGATAGTAGATGCTGTTGGGAATTATTTATCTGCAAAACGAAAGTATACGGTGGTGAAAAATCATATTACATGTACAGAAGAGTATAATCTAGACCAGATGGATGTGCTAGTTTTTGTAACTCCGATTTATATAGGAAAATACTCTCCGAATTTATCGGAGTATTTGCAAAATCATCCATTTGAGGGAAAGAAGGTTATCTTAGTGGCGACGGGGATTCATCCAGAGACGATGGATGAACTTGAGGAGCTTTCTGGATTTTTACATAGTAATAATGAGATTTACATGATAAAGATAGCTCGAGATGAGATAGATAAGCTTGAGCAATTTATCGAGGAGAAGATAAGATGATATGTCTGCTGATGCAGACGGCAACATTTATGGGGACATTTGTTCCAGTAGCAAAGAAAAGAGGTAGAGATATGGATATTAGAGATTTATTGCCAGAAGACGCAGAGGGAAGATTGCGAATTATTCAGGAGACAGTTCCAGGAAAGCAGATTACATTAGCACATGTAGTTTCCAGCCCAAAGCCAATTGTATATAGAAAGCTGGGTCTGAATCCGAATATCGATTTTGAGAGAGCAGCAATTGGAATTGTCACGATGTCACCGAGTGAATCTGCGATTATTGCCAGTGATATTGCAATTAAAACCGCTGATGTGTATTTAGGTTTTGTTGACAGATTTAGTGGGACATTGATTATTACGGGACGTATCGCATCTGTGGAGGCGTCTTTGCAGGCTATTTTGCAGTATTTTAAGAAGGAGCTTGGGTTTGCTATTTGTAAGATTACAAAGAGGTAGATAATATGCGTAAAATTATGTTTATTGGTAGAAGTGAGGCTGGAAAAACTACTTTAAAGCAAGCGCTAAAGGGAGAGAAGATTACCTATTATAAGACTCAGTATGTTAATCACTATGACGTTATTATTGATACGCCAGGAGAGTATGCGGAGACGAAAAATTTGGCAGGTGCCTTAGCGGTATATAGTTGTGAGGCAGATGTAATTGGTTTATTGATTAGTGCGATAGAACCGTTTTCTCTATATCCGCCAAATGTATGCTCAGTCGCTACTCGAGAGGTTATCGGTGTTGTGACGAAGATTGATGACCCTTATGCAGATGTGGAGCAGGCGACCGAGTGGTTAAAGCTTGCGGGTTGTAAGAAGGTATTTCCAGTTAGTTCTTATACAGGAGAGGGGCTTGCGGCTATTCTTGAGCATCTGAAGGAGGAAGATGATGTTTTGCCTTGGGAAGAGGCGAAAGCTCAGTATGATAAGTTGAGTTTCAAAAGAGGAGAGAAAGAGGGGCAAGATGGAGAGGATATTGAGTTTATCTTTTAATAGGGAGATGTTTATCTTCATCTTTGACTTCTAATAATATGAAAATATAATTGAAAATGGGTGGGGTTGTATTTACCTGGGAGATAGCAGGTAGATACAACTTTTTTTGTTGTTTTATGGTGGGAGGAGACGCCAAGAGAACAAGCAAGTATCTCCTCTGAAAACACGTTCGTTCCCACGATTTTTCGACATACGCTGATTTTTGCCGCCTCCCGCAAACTCGCACCGTTGGTGCTCAAACAGTGCTCCAGCGGCAAAGCTAAGTATATCGAAAAACCGTGGGAACGAACGTGTTTTTAGGGGACATATCTCCAACCTCTCTTTGCGTCTGTTTCCATATATAGTATAATCTGTATCCATTGCCCCTAGAAGATTCTATGTGAAATTGAGTTAAAAGATAGAATAATAAAAAAAATTAAAAATTTTAAAATATTTTAAAAAAAAGGTTGACAAGAAGAAATAAGAATGGTATTATATAAAAGTCGCTGAGGGAAAACAAAAAGCGACAAATTAATTGAGATATGGAGAGGTGTCCGAGTGGTTTAAGGAGCTGGTCTTGAAAACCAGTGATTCCGAAAGGGACCGTGGGTTCGAATCCCACCTTCTCCGCTCTTTTAAGATATTAATTGTAGAGAGAGTTATGTATCAGCTTGGAGAAGTACCCAAGAGGCTGAAGGGGCTCCCCTGGAAAGGGAGTAGGTCGTTGATAGCGGTGCGAGGGTTCAAATCCCTCCTTCTCCGTTTTACTTTTGAAAAAAAGTAAAAAAAACCTTGACAAAGAGGAAATGATATGATATTATAACAAAGTTGGCGTTGAGAGAATGAACTTTGGGAAAAGAAAAAAACTCTTGACAAAGGCAAAAAGTTATGATAAAATATCAAGGTCGCTTTTGAGAGTAAAAAAGAAAAATGTCGAGAATGAAAGAAAAAGCTTGACAAATCTTCGAGAAAGTGATAGAATATAAAAGCTGTTTTGAGAAAAACAGATAATTGAGAGAACATTGACAATTGAACAATAACAACATCCTTGAAAATTCATTTGAGAATTAT
>JAUUSJ010000353.1 GCA_030841965.1 Blautia sp. | reverse complement strand
ACTCTGATTCGCTCCTACTTTCCTATCTACCGCATAATAGACATTATGAGGTAGAAATCTTTATACGTTTTATACAATAAAATAAAGTTTATATGCTAAATTTACTATATTATACCGTATAAAAAGTAAAAAAGCAACCTTCGGCAGTTAATATTTGAAAAAATTGTGTCCTTTTTTTAGACTTAACATGACAGTAAAGTCGAAACAATATTTTTTTGTGCCAGCTTATGTATTTTTTTCCCCAAGCATTACTACCAATCCTAGATTTTCAATCTGACGCTCTTGCTCCTCACCGCTAACACAAGTATAAATTCTTGTTGTATTTATATTAGAATGTCCGAGTAAATCCGCCAAACGGCTTATATCTTTTTCTTCCTTATAAAAAACACATGCAAAAAGATGCCGTAAATTATGCGGGAATACTTTATTCCGATCCACACCTGCTGCCAAGCATAAATCTTTCATCTCATGCAAAATATTACTTCGGTCCATTGCTCTTCCACTTTTTGTCACAAAAATACTTCCGCTCTTCAAGCCCTGTTCCTCTGCATAGCGTCTCAATTCCTGACATAAATTAGCGGGAATCAAAACTATCCTATTTTTTCCTTTCAAGCAGACGGAGGCTCGCCCCGTTTTGACTGCTTCTACCGTAATAAAGGGTAATTCGCTGACACGAATACCAGTGGCACAGAGAGTCTGCATCAATAAATATAACCTCATATTCTTTTTCTCATTTGCCGTCTCTAGCAGGCGAAAATACTCCTCCTTTGTCAGTTCCCTTTCTTTGGAGCGGAATGTCTGACGCTGTACCTTCAACAATTTTACGACGCAGTCAAACCATCCCATTGCTCGAAAGAATCGATTCACAGCAACTAGCATAGAATTAATGCTACTCGGTTTATATTTTTCTTGTAAATATTGTTTGTACTGGATTACAATTTCTTTTGTTACATTCTCGTCTCCGACAAATCTCCAAAAGGATTTCACATCTCGAAGATACTTCTGTATCGTAATAGTACTCCGCTCATCTTCCACCAGTATACTCTCAAACTGTTCTATCTTTGTTTTCGTTATTCGTTTTTCCACAGTAGACCTCCTATTGTATAAATAGTATTTATCGTTCTGAAAAGCATTAAAAATATAATAAATCTTATTTGTTTTATATTGCTTTTCCGATTGATAAAAACTCCATTTTATCAGTTTAGAAATGAATAATAATATTATATCATTTAACAGAATTAAATTTCTATTTTTCTCGAAGTACTATCATTATTTTGCTATTTTTTTTGATTTTTTCTACTATAAATCTCTTTTTTATCTACCTCATAATGTCTATTATGCGGTAGATAGGAAAGTAGGAGCGAATCAGAGT
>JAUUSJ010000181.1 GCA_030841965.1 Blautia sp. | reverse complement strand
TTTCCCCTTTTGCCCCTATAGGGTGCAAAAAGTGCAAAGTTTTTTCACTTTTCTTTTATCTCTCAAAAAATCTCTTTTAAAAAATCCGTTACCAGAATAAGCAATCTATGGCTATCTTTTTGTATTGGTTATCCTGTTTTGATTAGTAGGTGCATTTTTTCTCAAGGTGCGTTTTCAAGGTGCATTCATAAAATGTATTTTGCACCATGAAAACCTAGTATTTATGCGGTTTAGAACGTCATAAGGTGCAAAAGGTGCACGTTTTTTTCGCTATTATATATATATACGTATATATATATCCCCTATATATATTTTTATCTTTTCTATACGTTATAAATTTATAAAATTGCACCTTTTGCACCTTATGACGTTCTAAACCGCATAAATACTAGGTTTTTGTTGGTGCAAAACTTCATTTGAATTTGCACCCACTTTGCACCCAAGATGGAATCTTTGCACCTATTTATCAAAAGGGGAGTTGTTAATAGGTGTCCATTTGATTTCAAATCCTTGAAAACATCTGTAGCCATGTATCGTAACTTCTCTATAACCTTTTGTTCTTAACGCCTTGAAAAATGCGTTTTTTCCTAGTGGCTGACGTTCTTCTTGCTTGCAATAATCTACATACGAAGAGAAAATATTAGAACGTGTTTCACGGCTTTTCTTGTTTGGTTCTGTACAGTCATCTAAGAATGCTGTCACGGTATCTGACTCCTTTTGTAGGTACAAAACTTCATTTGAATTTGCACTTGCTTGATATAACTTTGCACGTAAAAGGACATCTTTGCACTTTTGTACCAGATAAGAAATTAATATTTCCACTTCTTTTTCCTCTGCCAGTCTCTTTTTTAAGTTTGGAATATATTCCCCTTCCTCATAAAAACGAATGATTAAAAGTCTGCTATAAAAGGCGTCACTTCTGTCATTCAAAACGGAAGGAATGGCGTTGCAAGAAAAAATAAGCTTTGCACGGTTTCTAAATTCAAAGAAATCACCATGCTTATATTCTGCACCTATCAAATCATCCCCTGTTAATTGCTTGATGGTTGATGTATCGTTAATTGCACCATCTGGAAGGTCAGCAAATATATTGCATTGCTTATTTAAAAGCTTTGAGGATGCAAAACGATTATCGGCTAATTTTTGCATAGAAATAGCAGATACATTTTCTTTCCCTAGAATCCTCTCTAACTGTGTAAGGATTACGCTTTTCCCTGCATTCCCTTTCCCGACTAATATCATAAATTCTCTAAATAGCACAGTTGGCAGCAGACAATATCCCATATACTCGTAAAGCATTTTCCTATTTTCTTCATCTGGTATTCTGCTAAGCAAAAACTGATGGAATACAGAATCTTTGATGTCAAGTCCTGCTATGTAATTATGCGGTATTTGATTAACACTCTTATATTTTGGGCTGTGTGGGTGTATCTCTCCTGTTTTTACGTCTAACATCCCATTTTTAAAGTTAATCCAATAATTTGGATATTGGTTAATGTCGTCAAGGTCTGCTTGGATTCTGATATCTTCAATGATTAGTTTATATACTCTCGTAATTCGTATATGAGTTACTATATCGGAAAATATCAGCCCTTTTATGATGCTTTTTATCTTGATACCGTCTTTATCCTCTCTGAACACTCCGCTATCATAGATATACGGCTTTCCAAGTAAAATCATAAGATTATAATTTTCAATCACGTAATCTGCTATATGGCTGTCTATAATCTCATAGGGATTCCCGCTTTTGCCTGTCTTATGAAGCCTATTCATTTCTTTGTTTAGTTCATATGTAATGTCCATTAATTCTGTTCTTGTAGTTTCTAACTCCTCGGAATCTACTGGGAAAGTATTTTCGTCTATTAAACGCTCACACATCTGTTTTTTATGTTTCAGCTGTTCAATTCTCCCCACTCAACCATCACCCCTTAAAGGACAAGACAAACTCGTCCATCTTCCTCATATCAATTCTTGCAGACTTGCCAATCTTAATGACTGCATCTGCTTCTTTTGCAAGGTCATAAACTTTATTCCTGCCTAAGTTATACCTTTCTACTGCCTGTGAATATGTGATTAACAGTGTTTTTCTTTCGTCTATTTCTGTTTTAGTTCTTAATCTCATTGTTTACCTCCTTTTTTGAATTTATTTATTATCTTTGATATTTTTATATTTCTATTTTACACTTTTTGAATTGTTTTGTCAACAAACATCTTTGATTATTATGATTTTTTATTGTTTATTTTTGTTTATTATGTTATAATGAATAAAAAATACAACGGAGTGTGATATTGTGGAATATTTAGGCAAATTGAAAGATGATACAAACAACAACGTTGACCTAGAAAAATTAGGAGAAAGAGTACGAGAACTTAGAGAAATGATTAATGATTCGAAAGGGGAATTCGGTTGTTACGTTTTGGGTATGGATAAAGAATGTGGTGAAGAATTTGTTGACGATTTAGAGCATGGTTTAATTGATAAACACGACGAAGATATTGACGATTTTATAGATGACATTATTGATTATTGTAAAATCAATCGTAAATGGCTTTATTATGGAAAAGGTCAGAAATTCAATTATAACGAGTTATTGAAAGAAATAGATAACTATGATTCCTTTTTGATTGTCAGATATGAGCAAAATAGACCCGATGGAAATTATACTACCCATGTGAATTTTGCAAATTATGGAATCACTTCTTTTTGTATTATGCTTGCATATCTTCCAGCTGGCGAAAGAGTGCGATTAATAAGAAAAAAGTATCGACTTAATACGAGGGAATTTGGTCAACGTTTAGGAGTCACCGCAACTGCTATATCTAATATTGAATGTGGAAATAGAAGACTTACAGAACAAATGGCAAAATTAATAAGCAACGAATTTGGAGTTAATATTAAATGGTTACGGACAGGAGAGGGAACAATAATGTCCAATAAGAATTGTGAAAATAATATCTTGCAAAATTCTGTTTTTAAGATAAATCAAAATAATTATTTGCCACCAAAAGAAATATTATTAATTATAGCAAGTGTTGTAAAATCGGGGTTAGAAAACTTTTCTAATGATGATTTGGATGCACTAAAATCATCCGCATCTTTTCTTCTCTCTGCCGTAAAACAAGAATTATCAGCGAGAGAAAATAAACAAAATAACAAAACTTAAACACAAAAAAGAGAGCCTACACCACTAATACAAGGAGCAGCTCTCTTTTTGACTATTTAAATATGGAAATACTTGCAATGTCACTATATCATATCTTCCTAAGCTTTGCAAGAAAACAAGGAATATTTTGTGTTATTTCTTTCACTTGCTCGCTCATCCACGGCGATACACGAAGAAAACAAGGAAAATATTGCAAACTTCTTTTCCATGTGGTATTATCAAGATGAAAATTTTTTCGTCTTTTTTTCTTGTATGATTTTCAGCTATTATGAAGAGTCCTCTATTTGCTTAGAGGGCTTTTCTTTTTGTCCAAATGGCAGCAGAGAAATGGAAAAAGATAGCTTTTATCTGTAACGGCTACTCAAGATTACTCCAGTTTCAAAAGAAATTAGTAAGGGGGTGAATAATGTGCGTACCCTTTTCCTAACTCAAGCACTCAAGATTACTCAAGTCTCAAAAGAAATTAGAAAACTACTTAAGAAAACTTCAGTTTCAGAAGAAATTATTTCTCCTGATGCCAAATGAAAATTACTAGAAATTACTAGACAAAACTAGACTTGTTAGTAAATGTTAGTATCTTGAGAAAATGAGAAATTTAAGAACGCAAAAGAGAACTGGTGTTCCGAATACCAGTTCGTTAAAATATTCGTTGTTATACAACTTTCTATCCCCTGCTACCAAAACAGGGAAAATATTGCGTATATTCTTGTATAAGTACGCCAATCCACGGCGATATAGGAAGAAAACAGGGAATATCTTGCATAAAGAAAAATCCCTCCAATCTTACGAAAGGAGGGGTTTCATGGTTACATATTCAGATTTGTTTGAATTATTTTGTAACTGTTGACTTAATACCAGAGCGGATAGGCTTCATCTATCTTCTGGTTTTCCTTTAGCCGTCACTATTCACTACATAGTGGCGGTATTTTTGTATTCTCAATATAGCACATTAAGGCAAATATTGCAAGAGTCAAATTAGTGTCATATGGTGTCAGCAGATATCATATGGTGTCATGAGGTGTATATTGAGTTCATGATAATCTGGTGAATCTTGTCCTCTTTAGGGTCTCCGAAATCTCCGATTAGCGTAGTTTTTAAAGAACTGGTGTTCATTTTTTGCTTGCTTTTTCCAGTCAGATATGGGATAATAAAGCATGATATGATTCAATGCTCCTCATATGTCATTAGGATATATCGTTAGAGTACCAAGCATTACCACCCCCTTGCCTTGGTACTCTTTTTTGTTGCTCCCAAATGCCTAAATTTGCCCTCAGATGGCTTTTTCTTGTAACGGCTGGAATAACCCTTTTCACCATCTAAAAGCCAAATAAGAGCAAATTCAATGCTTATACAGCACTCTACAGATATCTTAATTTGGCAGCAGAAACTTAGCTGTCCCAAACTCGATAACGATTCGTTATTGAATTTGTCCTCTTCATCTTCTTTTTGTCCTGCTACCATTTCGGTACTTGAGAATAGGGATGTGAGAACTTAACAAAACTTAACATTTGAGAAGAAATTGAAAAAAAGCAGAGCTTAGCAAAACTTAGTATTCCACAAGAAATCAAGAAATCGAACTAGTGTTGTGAATACCAGTTCGATAAAAGAAAGGCACGGCAAATTTTTAATAAATTTTAATGAGGGGAGGGTATGCGATGCTTACTCTGAAGCAAAAAAAGTGTGTAGAATTGCTAATTCTAGGTGATATTAAACAGAAGGAAATTACAAAGCAATTAAAGACAGCGGATATATACTTTTCTTGTGTAACGGCATATTTCCCCTAAAAAACCTAAACTTCAAATAAGGCTGTTCCCAACGCTCACAAAATCATATATACTAATCTCCAAACAAAACCATATCTAGGAGGGTAAAAGCCGTGACAGCCAAGGAATATTTAGAGCAAGTAAAAAAGATAGATTCCAAAATAAACCGTCTAACAACACGAAAAGAACGCTTAAAAGAATGTATGTATTTCTCTGCTGGAAGTCCAGAGGAGGAAAGAGTGCAAACAAGCCGTAATATAGACAAGTTCGGCTCTTTGTATGCAAAGATAGACGATATAGAGCGTGAAATCAAGGAACGAAAAGAAGAAATGACCAATTTACAAATTGAGCTTGCGTTGGAAATAGATGAACTACCAGACTTTAATCAAAAGCAAGTCTTAATAAATAGATACGTATATCTAAAATCATGGCAAGAAATACCTAAGAAAGTGGGGTATAGTGAGGGGTATATCTTTCAGTTACACAGATAAGCCCTAAAAGAATTTCAAAAAGTACTTGACCGAGCAAACATAGCAGAGTCCCAAAATAGGGATGCATCTTAACCGAGCAAATATGAAATAGCAAGCAAAAAAGACAGGGATAGATAGTCTATATTTTGGACTTTCCACCCTGTCTTTTTATGTTTTTGGAAATTTTGTCGTAAATCTGTCGTAAAATCTTTAATTTTTAGATTTTTTAGGCTCGGAAATCCAGTATTTATGCGGATTCTTGAAATAATTATTATATTTTGATGCAGAAAAGCAAAGTTATGCTCTGGTAGAACTGATTGAAAAATATAAGCCTAGCGCAATCTTTATTGGAGCTACTAACAATGGTAGAGATTTAGGAAGTCGTACTGCCGTCAAAGAACATACAGGACTTACTGCCGATTGTACAGGTCTCGCAATTGATGAAGAAAGCAAAAACATCGCTTATACCCGCCCTGCTTTTGGAGGTAATCTTATGGCGACCATCTTGTGTGCCGATACCCGTCCTCAAATGGGAACGGTAAGACCTGGTGCATTTAAAAAAGGGCAACCAGATTACACCCGAAAAGGTGAAATCATAAAAGAACATATCCATCTTCCACAAGAAACAAATATCGTCAAATTTCTAGAATTTATCAAAGCTCAGACAAGCGGTGATATCGCAATTGAAGATGCAGATATTATTGTTTCTGGAGGAAGAGGTTTAAAAGATGGCAAAAATTTTGCCCTGATAGAAGAACTTGCTCAAGCTTTAGGTGGAGCTGTAGGTGCCAGTCGGGCAGCCGTAGACGCTGGTTGGATTTCTCATATTCATCAAGTTGGACAAACAGGAAAGACTGTAACTCCTAAATTGTATATTGCCTGTGGTATTTCTGGAGCAATCCAACATCAAGCAGGAATGAACGGCAGTGATGTAATCGTAGCAATTAATACAGATTCTAATGCTCCAATTTTTGATATTGCAGATTACGGTATCGTAGGTGACTTATTTGAAATTGTTCCAGCTTTAACCAAAGAAATAAATAAAATAAAAGATAAATAAAATAAAGATAAATAAAAATAAAAATTCTCCCAAACAGAGGCAGGTGTGACCCATATGGGTCATATCTGCTTCTAATTCATTGTAACCCTTATCAGATTGCGCTACACAATTTTAAAGAATAAACCTAAACCCTCATCATTGCCGACATAACACAAGAGCCAGTCGCCCCAGCTTCCTTCACCGCTTTTATTTTTTCCTCATCCAGATTAATTCCACCTATTCCATATACTGGAATTTCAACCGCCTGACAGACGTCCTTTAAAAACGCTAATCCCCGCGGAGCCAATCCTTTTTTACAGTCTGTCGTATAAATATGTCCTGCAGTGATATAAGTTGCACCCAATTTCTGTGCTAGCAACGCATCCTCCACAGAATGAGTAGAAACACCGATCGTCTGAAAAAAAGCAAGACTTTCCTTAGCATTTTTTGAAAACTCCTCAACCTTTGCCAAAGGAAGATGAATTCTATCAATATTCAACTCTCTCGCTACTTCTAAAAATGTATGAGGAATGAACAAAACTTTATACTTCTCACAAATCTCATTTACATCCTTCGCCAACTCATAATACTCCTCTTTTGTCAAATCCTTCTCCCGAAGAATAATCGCTCTCGGTTTTTTTCTGCAAACTCTCTCTATCTGCTCTAAAAACGGTCTCTCACATAAACTGCGATTTGTCACAGCAATAATACCATTCATATCAATATTTTCATATATGTCACTCATTCCATCTCCTCCTAAAACCTATATCTTACCATTTATTAACCCACATCCAACCTTCATTATCCAAGCATAACACGTATTATATATAGGAATAAACAGAGGTATCAGATGCATCCAATACATCAACCACAGATTTATGTTTAGCCAATACACAGCGGAGAGAGGAGGCAGGGATATGCCCCAAAAACGATAGAGAGTGGAGCGATTTTTCGATATACTTAGCTTTGC
>JAUUSJ010000006.1 GCA_030841965.1 Blautia sp. | reverse complement strand
GCTCCAGCGGCAAAGCTAAGTATATCGAAAAACCGCTCCACTCTCTATCGTTTTTCGAGGACATATCGACTGCCTCTCTTGGCTGTGTACCGGTAAAATTTTATAAAGTTTAAAATTCTTGTTATAGGGATAACTACTACATAGATTACATAGTTTTAATGTGAGTTTCCTGTTTTTTATTTGCAAAATCTTTATGATATCACATATTTTATACTAACATTTTAATTAAGAAAAAACCAAAAGATTGTCAGAAATCATAAAGTTATAAATAGATATAGTATAAATTTTTTTATTCATTGTATTTTGCCAATACACAGCCAAAAGAGGAGGCAGGGATATGCCCAGCAAACGATAGAGAGTGGAGCGATTTTTCGATATACTTAGCTTTGCCGCTGGAGCACTGTTTGAGTGCCGTAGGCGCGAGTTTGCGGGAGGCGGCAAAAATCAGCGTATGTCGAAAAATCGTGGGAACGAACGTGTTTGAGGGGCATATCCCTGTCTCCTCTTTTGGCGTCTCCTCTCACATCCTAATCCTAACTCCTACCAATCCCTTCTCTGATAATCCAACCCCGCCTTAATAAATCCCTTAAACAACGGATGTGGCTTATTCGGTCTCGACTTAAACTCTGGATGAGCCTGCGTTCCAATAAACCAAGGATGCTCTGGAAGCTCAATCATCTCAATAATCCTTCCGTCAGGAGAAGCTCCCGAAAGCAACATACCATTCTCCGTAAGCTCCGTGCGATACTCATTATTCACCTCATAGCGATGGCGATGACGCTCATGGATTAACTTCTCATGATAAAGCTCCTTCGCCTTAGACCCATCCGCAAGCACACAAGGATAAGCTCCAAGACGCAGCGTACCTCCAAGGTCCGTAATCCCATCCTGGTCCGGCATGATATGAATCACAGGATGCTTCGTCGTCTGGCTAAACTCATGACTATGCGCGTCCGCATACCCGAGAACATTTCTTGCATACTCAATAATCGTAAGCTGCATACCAAGACAAATGCCAAAATAAGGAATCTTATTCTCCCTCGCATACTGAATCGAACAAATCATACCTTCAATGCCGCGCTCTCCAAATCCGCCTGGGATAATAATAGCATCGATATCCTTAAAAATCTCTGCCGCATTATACTTACTCACATACTCAGAATCCACCCAGTGAATATGGACATCTGCATTATTCGCGACTCCTCCGTGCTTTAATGCCTCCACAACACTGATATAGGCATCATGAAGCGAAATATACTTTCCGACAAGAGCCACATTTACCGTATACTTTGGATTCTTCCATGCATTTACCATATCCTTCCAATCTTCCAAGTCTGGCGCAGGACAATCCATATGCAGACATTTGCAGACAACATGCGCAAGCTTTTCCTTCTCCATCTCAAGAGGAACTTCATATAAGATGTCTACGTCTAAGTTCTGAATGACATTAGCCTTATCTACATTGCAAAACTGGGAAATCTTTCTCTTAATACTATCATCGAGAGGATAATCTGAGCGACAAACTAAAATATCAGGTCGAATTCCCATTCCCTGAAGTTCCTTCACGCTTGCCTGTGTCGGTTTCGTCTTAAGCTCACCAGAAGATTTTAAGTATGGAATTAACGTGACATGAATCAAAATACAATTTTCATGTCCCACTTCCTGCTGAAATTGGCGAATTGCCTCTAGGAATGGTTGACTCTCGATATCTCCGACGGTTCCTCCGACTTCGATAATTGCAACCTCTGTCTCTGTAGAGTCATGATTTTGATAAAAACGGCTCTTAATCTCATTCGTGACATGGGGAATAACCTGTACGGTATTGCCGCCAAAGTCACCGTGGCGTTCTTTAGAGAGAATACTCCAGTAGACTTTGCCCGTTGTGACATTGGATTGTTTATTTAGATTCTCATCAATAAAACGCTCGTAATGTCCAAGGTCAAGGTCTGTCTCTGCACCGTCATCCGTGACGAAAACTTCTCCGTGTTGAATTGGATTCATTGTTCCAGGGTCCATATTTAGATATGGGTCAAACTTTTGGCTTGTAACATGATATCCTCTCGCTTTTAATAGACGTCCGAGAGAGGCAGCAGTAATTCCTTTTCCGAGACCAGAGACAACGCCTCCGGTGACAAATATATATTTTACTGACATGAAAATACTCCTTTCTAGTGAAAACTTATCTTATAAAACGAAAACAAAGTGCACATTAATAAGCGTGAACTTTTCACACCCTAAAATGGCACTTTGTACGTCTTTGTACAAATATAAAATATGGATATTGCCAGCTGAGTGAAAAAGCTGGACTTTTACATTCATTTGTAATATAGCATAAAATATAATATACGTCAAAAGTTTTTTCGGTTTTCTTTCATAAGATTGTGACAGTTCAGCCATAACAGCTCGATTTTATGACTTTGTGCATGACTAGACTGCGATATAAGATTTTAGAAATATAGCGTCTTGCCAATATATAGCAAAGAGAGCCAATACATATCTTTTCAATACTCCACTTTGGCGAGACAAAGTGCGTGGGCAGGTGCAGTGTGCCCAGCGAGACTGCGCTGTTTTGCTTCGAGAATGGAGACCATGGATATCGGTTCTCTCTCATGTCTTCCAACTTCAATCAATGTCCCAGTTAAAATTCGCACCATATTGTAGAGAAAACCACTTCCACAGTAAGTAAAGCGAATCTCATTCCCGATAGATTCAATATCAATCGAGTGAATCGTGCGGATGGAGGATTTCTTCATCTTGCGGGCGCAAAAGCTCTGATAATCATTTGTTCCAAGCAGATAGGAGCTCGCCTTTCTCATCGCCTCGATATCCAGAGGTTCTGGAATATGATACGTATAATTTCTCTCCAAAACATTTCTCACAGGGGAATTCCAGACGCGGTATATATAAGTCTTTTGGATGACATTGAGACGGCTATGAAAACGGGGAGAAGCATCCCTCACATCTAAAATGGCGATATCTTGTGGAAGATACGTATTCATATATTCTAAAATCTCCTCTGTGGACATCGAAGTATTGCTCCGAAAATTTGCCACCTGTCCTGTGGCGTGAACACCTCTATCCGTCCTTCCAGAGCCGTGAACTTCAATCTCCTCCCCAGTCATCTTAGAGAGAAGCTGCTCTAGCTTTGTCTGGATTGTCTGGTCAGTAGAAGTTTGGCGTTGCCAACCATTATAGCGTTTGCCGTCATAACTAATTAATAATTTTATATTTCTCATTGCTACCTCCTATATTAACTCTCATCTTGGCTTGTATCACTTTTATTGACAATGGCAATACCAAGGCTGACGGCGATGGCAGCACTGATATTGGAGAAAGTGAAAATATTTTCTCCAAGGAATAATCCAGAGAGCAGAGTTCCAAAAATCGGTATGGCTAGATTATAGATAGAAATTTTGCCGACTGGATGGTAGGCGAGTAGGCTCGTCCAAAGAACAAATGCGACTGCTGAGAGCATTGCCATATATCCCATGAGAAGAAATTGTGGCGGGGAAGTAAAGGAGATATGTCCTCCTTTTAGCATTCCAAAAAAGCAAAGAAGAATACCACCGAGAAATAATTGCCAGCCAGTTGCGGTAAAGGCAGATTCCTTTTTGCAGATTTCCTTGCTGATAAAAAAGGCGATGGAGCCAAAGATAGAGGCAAGGAGAGTGAATCCGTCTCCGAGTAATGTAAATCCAGTTAAACTTCCGCCGTTTAGATTAACGAGGAGAATCCCGATAAAGCCAAGGACACAGCCTCCTATCTTTTGGAGAGAATAATGCTCAAAAGAGTAGAGAAGCGGAGCGATTAAGACTGCGAGGAAAGTTCCAGCAGAGTTTAGAATTGCTCCCTTTGCCCCTGTCGTGTTAGCAAGACCGATATAAAAGAAAATATACTGTAATGTCGTCTGGAATAATCCTAGAACGAGAATAGACGGAATATTTTTGGAGGCGGGAAAGAAAGCTTTCCGATTGGTAATTCCAAGAAAGAGTAAGACAAGTACCCCAGCGATGGAAAAACGAATTCCCGCAAAAACTAGTTTTGAGCCAACATCATCTGCAGTGATGGAAAATAATTCGTAGCCTATTTTAATGCAGGGATAGGCGCTGCCCCATAAAATCGTGCATAGGATGGCGATAGGGGGAATAAAGAGTGAATTTTTCATTATCTTATCCATAGTATAAAACTTCCTTTTTTATATTTTTCATTTATACAAAAGATGAAGGCTTTGGCAGGGGAGCTACCAAAGCCTTCAATGAGGGGAGTATAAATAATTAATAAGGGGTTATATGTGTAAAAATACATGAGTATTCTTATCACATGCAATAATTATATAATATAGAATCTAAAATTGCAACATATTTTTAAAAAAATGTAATAATTAAAAAAAGAACATTTGGAATAAAAGATTTTTTTTTGCAGATAATATTAGCGTACCAAATGGAAAGGAGAAATAATAATGAAAAATTCTTATCAAAACACAAATAATAAAACACAAAATCAGACAAATAATTGTAGGAATACAAGTGGTACGAATAAAATGACCAATGCTACAAATGAGGGAAATACAACGAAAACTACGAATTCCGACAATAAGACAAGCAATACTACAAAGGCGAAGAATAATCAAAAGACGACAAATAAAACAACGAATAAAGCAACGAACTGTCATAATGTAAGTGACAGTACAAATGCGGGACAAAATAGTTACAATACTTCTGATAATGCGAGAGATTGTCGCTAAGTAGAAAAAACGCTAAGTAGAGAAAAAATATGGAGAAGATGACAAAATGAAATGACAAGAGACCTCGAAGAAGCTTGAATAAGATAAATTCGGGGTCTTTTTACATAGTAATGAAGGAAAAATAAAAGAAAAATATTGAAAAAAGACACACGAATGGGGAGAAACACCGTATACTATATATAACTTAGGTAGGTCAAGGGGTATCATATGAAAGGAAGTTTTCAAAATATAGCGGTGAAAGATGCTATTTCGATGGTGTATGAGGAGAAGGCTCTTCTTTTTGATGTGAGGGATGAGGAAAGCTATAATCAGGGACATTTGCCGATGGCAGAGAGATTGGACTTAGAAAAATTGCAAAAAAAAGAGATTGTCTTGGAAAAGGACATACCAATTATTTTATACTGTGAACATGGTTCTGTCAGTCTCAGAGTGGCAAGATGGCTTGCAGAACAGGGGCATATTGTATACAGTATTGTAGGCGGATATACGTTTTATCAGGGATATATCGAAAAACAGCGAGAAAAAGACAGTATTTGGACGATGGAATTAAAATGATATGGGGGTTCCAAGGTCAAAAATCCTTTTGCAAGCAAGCTTTTATCGGATTTTAGACCTTTTGACCCTGGTATCATTAAAATAAAGTTGACATGGAGTTAGGAAAGCGAGTACAATAAATAAATGATAAAATTTAAACTGAATTTATTTTAAGGAGAAGTCTGTGAGTAAAATGGAATTAATTGCTCCTTGTCATTTTGGCTTGGAGGCAGTATTAAAAAGAGAAATTATTGATATCGGGTATGATATTATAAAAGTGGAGGACGGGCGAGTTTTTTATCTTGGAGATGAGGAGGCGCTCGCCCGCGGCAATATATTTCTAAGAAGTGCCGAGAGAATTTTGTTAAAAGTAGCGGAATTTGAGGCGAGAACGTTTGAGGAGCTTTTTGAGAATACAAAAGAGATTCCGTGGGAGGATTATCTTCCAAAAGATGCGAAGTTTTGGGTGACGAAGGCATCCTCCATTAAGAGCAAGTTATTTAGTAGCTCTGATATTCAATCTATTGTAAAGAAGGCGATTGTCGAGAGGATGAAACAGACCTATCACCAAGAGTGGTTTGAGGAGAGCGGAGCTGCCTATCCGATTCGTGTATTTTTGTATAAGGATAGGGTGACAGTGGCGCTTGACAGCTCGGGAGATTCGCTCCATAAAAGAGGATATCGTCTCCTGCATGGAAAAGCCCCTCTCTCGGAGACATTGGCGAGTGCACTTATTTTATTGACTCCGTGGAAGAAGGATAGGATTTTAGTTGACCCGTTTTGTGGAAGTGGGACATTTCCAATTGAGGCGGCTCTTATCGGGACAAACCGTGCTCCTGGTATGAATCGAAGATTTGAGGCGCAAAACTGGGAGAATCTTATCGAGGAAGCTATCTGGCGAGATGCTTTTGAGGAGGCGCATGATTTGATTGATGATTCTGTCAAGATGGATATACAAGGATATGATATCGATTATAAGATGCTAAAGATTGCCAGAGAGAATGCAAAGTTAGCAGGTGTGGATAAGCATATTCATTTTCAGGAGCGTCCAGTGAGTGAGCTCAGTCATCCGAAGAAGTATGGATTTATCATAACAAACCCTCCGTACGGAGAGAGGTTGGAGGAAAAAAAGGACCTCCCGATGCTCTATGGACAGATTGGCGATGTCTTTTCCAAGTTGGATACTTGGTCAAAATACGTGCTCACTGCGTATGAGGATGCCGAGAAATATATTGGAAAGAAGGCAACGAAGAATCGAAAGATTTATAATGGAATGATGAAGACGTATCTTTATCAGTACCTTGGACCAAAGCCTCCGAGAAATGCTTCTGGAAACTTAAAAAAGAGAAGTTAATATTAGATGAACCAGAGAATGTATTTAGAAAGGATGGATAGGGAATGGAAAAAACAAAGATTGTGTTTGCCACGACAAATGCAGGTAAGGTAAAGGAGATAAAAGAAATTTTAGCTCCATTTGGATATGAGATTCTCACAATGAAGGAAGCGGGAATTGATGTCGATATTGTGGAGGATGGAAAGACTTTTGAGGAGAATGCAGTGATTAAGGCAAAGACAGTTCACGATATTTGCCACGAGATAGTTATGGCTGATGACTCGGGACTAGAGATTGACTACCTAAATAAGGAGCCAGGAATTTATTCTTCTCGATATGAGGGAGTGGATACTCCTTATGAGGTTAAAAATCAGATTATTTTGGACAGGCTAAAGGGTGTGGAGGAAGAAAAGAGAACAGCGCGCTTTGTCTGTGCGGTGGCGATTGTATTTGCAGATGGAAGAGTTGAAGTTTGCAAGGATACGATAGAGGGAATCATTGGATATGAGCCAGCTGGGGAGAATGGATTTGGATATGACCCAATCTTTTATGTGCCAGAGCTTGGAAAATCAACAGCGCAGCTCAGTCCAGAAGAGAAAAATGCAATTAGTCATAGGGGAAAAGCTCTGCGAAAGGCGAGCGAGCTTTTGAAAAAATAGGAGGAAAAGGATGCGAATACTTGTAATTAGTGATTCACATGGAAGAAATGATGATATAGAGGGAGTTTTGGAGCAGGTTGGACCGATTGATGCGATGATACATTGCGGTGATGTAGAGCGAGGAGATGCATATATTCGCTCTCTTGCCCATTGTCCAGTCTATATGATAGCGGGAAATAACGATTGGAATTTAGACCTTCCAAGTGAGTTGCAGATTGAACTTGGAGGATATAAGATTTGGGTTGTACACGGCCATCAATTTTATGTATATAGCGGCGTGGACTATTTGAGAGCGCATGCTCGTGAACTCGGTGTGGATGTGGTTATGTATGGTCATACACATCAGCCGTTTATTTCGATTGAGGAAGATTTAACAATTTTAAATCCAGGCAGTTTATCTTATCCGAGACAGGCAGGAAGAAAACCAACTTTTTTGATGATGGAGATTGACGAGGAAGGAGAGGCTCATTATGCGCACGGTTATTATAAGTCGAAGTTTGATGAGCTTATTATATGAAGAGAACGTCTTGAAAAGGAGTTGAAGGAAAAAGAAAAGGAGAATCTGGCCAGGGAAGAGATGTCTGTGTGGGAGAGCGCAAAAAAGACGTTAGAAGAATGGAAGACGCAGATAGAGAAGTTTCTGGGCTTAAAGAAATAGATAATAGTAAAGCTACTGCTCTGATGGCGCAGAGTATATAGAAAGGAGGAGGCACTCTTGATTCATCGTGAGAATCAAGAGTGTTTGAGCTTAATTCATGAAAAAAGGTGATATATTAGAGTGTAAAATCGAAAAGACGGAATTTCCGAATAAGGGAATTTTTCATATAGAGGATAGAAGAGGAAGCGTAAAAGGTGTGATTCCAGGTCAGACTGTGCGTCTTCGCGCAAAGAAGGTGAGAAAAGATAGAGTAGAGGGAATGCTGATGGAAGTTCTCGAAAAATCACCATTGGAAGATAGGATACCAGAATGTCCTCATTTTGGTGTCTGTGGTGGATGCTCCTATCAGACGCTTTCTTATGAGAATCAAAAGAAGATAAAAGAAGAGCAGGTTCGTTCTCTCCTTGAGTCTGTGGTGGAGGAACTGCCATGGGAGGGAATTAAGGAGAGTCCGATTCCCTTTTCATATCGCAATAAAATGGAGTTTTCTTTCGGAGATGAGAGAAAGGATGGTCCACTTGCACTTGGGCTTCATAAGAAAAATAGTTTTTATGATATCGTGCCAGTGACGGACTGTAAGATTGTGAGAGATTGCTATAATCAGATTGTAAAAGCAGTAGTTCAATTTTTTAGTGAGAGAGGGATTCCTTATTATAAAAAGAAAAGTCACGAGGGATATCTAAGACATTTAGTTTTGCGAAGCTCGATTAAGACGGGGAGCATCTTGATAAACCTTGTCACTTCCTCTCAGATGGACGTGGACTTATCTCCTCTTGTGCAGCAGTTGCTCAATCTTACGATAGACGGAGAGATTGTCGGGATTCTTCACACGATAAATGATAATGTGGCGGACGTCGTAAAAAAGGACGATATGCATCTGCTCTATGGACAGGATTATTTTTATGAGTATCTGCTTGATTTAAAGTTTAAGATTTCACCGTTTTCGTTCTTCCAGACGAATACACTCGGAGCAGAAGTCTTGTATGAGACAGCGAGAGATTTTATCGGGGATATCGACGACAAGATTGTATTTGATTTATATAGTGGAACAGGCACAATCGGACAGATGATGGCGGCTGTGGCGAGGAAGGTCATTGGCGTGGAGATTGTCGAGGAGGCAGTCGAGGCGGCGAGAGAGAATGCGAAGATAAATGGAATTGATAACTGTGAGTTTATTGCAGGGGATGTGCTAAAAGTAGTGGATACTTTGGATGTGAAGCCAGATGTGATTGTGCTCGACCCACCAAGAGACGGGATTCATCCGAAGGCGATAGGGAAGATTATTGATTTTGGGGCGAGGGAGATAGTGTATATTAGCTGTAAGCCGACTTCCCTTGCGAGAGACTTGGAGATTTTGCTTGAGGCTGGGTATCGTGTGGAGAGAGCGTGCGCGGTTGATATGTTTCCTCAAAATCCGAATGTAGAGACTATCGTGCTTTTGTCCCGTGAAAATTTGACAGTGTAATTATCGTAAAAGTGGAGTTTGGCGAAGGCAAGTTCCACTTGATAATTTAAAAAGAAGAGCTAATAAATAATCTGCAAATGAAAGGATGGAATTGATAAGATGAATGCATCTTTTTATAACGAAATCAAAGAAATTTTAATTTCGGCAAGAAATAAAGTCTATCAAACTGCCAATTTTGCAATGGTGGAAGCATACTGGAATATAGGTAAATCAATCATTGAAGAACAAGGTGGCAATGAGAAGGCGGAGTATGGTACGAGATTGATAAAAGAATTGTCAAAACAAATGACACAGGATTTTGGGAAGGGATTTACCGTTGCCAATTTGAAAAATATGCGACAGTTCTATTTAACATTTCCAAATGGCTACGCACTGCGTAGCGAATTGAGTTGGACGCATTATCGGCTTCTGATGCGAGTGGAGAATGAAAATGCACGAGAATTTTATATGCAGGAAGCTGTAAAATCCCAATGGAGCACCAGGCAACTTGAGCGTCAGATAAATTCTTTCTTTTATGAAAGGTTATTATCTAGTAAAAATAAAGAGAAAATTGCAGAGGAAATACAGACATTAGAGCCAGTGAAAAAACCAGAAGATGTTATTCGTGACCCATATGTGTTGGAATTTCTTGGGCTGACACCTAATGATGATTTTTATGAAAGTGATTTAGAGCAGGCGTTAATTACACATTTGCAGAAATTTCTTTTGGAACTTGGCAGAGGGTTTTCATTTGTCGCAAGGCAAAAAAGAATAACGTTTGATGGACGTCATTTTAGAATTGATCTTGTATTTTATAATTATATTTTAAAATGTTTTGTTTTAATAGATTTAAAAGTTGGGGACTTAACACATCAGGACTTAGGGCAGATGCAGATGTATGTTCATTATTATGAACGAGAACTTATGAACGAAGGAGACAATCCGCCGATTGGTATTGTATTATGTGCTGATAAAAGTGAATCTGTAGTTAAATATACGTTACCTGAAAATGAAACACAGATTTTTGCTTCAAAATACAAATTGTATTTACCAAGTGAGGAAGAATTATTGCGAGAATTAAATCAGGAATATCAAGCGTTGAAAGCTGGTAAGATGGAGGAAGAGAATATCGACGCTATGAAAAAAGAATAAATTTTACATCAGGGTAGTGCAAAATTTATGGAACTTATATTTTGTGGGAAAAGAGATGAACGAGTGGTATTAGTGTTATATAAATATTGCCCATATTTCTGTGATTTTGTGGGATATGATTTAAACTGGTACGTATGTAGAGATAATTTTTCTTTTGTTCCAACAAAAGTCTAATGACACGATAGAGATAGATTTGGGCTTAGATGTAACCAGTGCTGAGTTGAAAGTAACTTATTTAGGAAATCAAGGATTATGTGCTAAAAGAATTGGTGTATATTTAAGGCACATGGAAAGCTACTTTGGAAGCTTTTATTTGTAAAGGAATTATATAGAAAATGAATTAAGAAGGTGATATAATTTGAGCAACAGATCGGAATTTGTAGAAATTATTGGTAGTGAGTCATCTTGCGGTTTAACTTATTATGTGGTCATAAGGAAACTTATAATTTGATGATAGGGGAAGAATTGAAAAGTTAATTCACTTAGTGTTGATGTAAGGAGGACATTAAATGCAGAGTTCAATCCATGAAGGATATGAATATCAGGATTATTTTACTGTTTCGATAATCCTACAACTGATGCTTAGGCAGGCAGATGCTGAAATAATTATTGATCGTAAGGATTTCAGCGGAGATAAATTTGACGATCTAAAGGTGAAGACGCCTAATAGTACCACTGAATTTCAGATTAAGTATTCTGATGATGAAAGCTCCCACAAACTTACTAAAGATGACTTTGCAAATGGCAATGGACATGATACTGCGTTATGCGATCTTTTTGCTTCTTGGAAAACGAGAAAAGAATCTGAAAATGATACTCAAATAAAGTTATGCCTTGCATGGAATAGACCTACTGATGATGATCCGATTGTAGAGTTTTTGAAGCCTATTCAAGAACAGACCCTGCCTTTTCCAACTGTCGCATTTGTGTTTGATGGAAATTTGTTTTGGCCGAAAGGACAACTGCCTCCCAAAACGTGGAGAAAGTTTAATACGGCGATTAAGGCAGGACATATCGATAGAGAAGACTTTTTATCGTTTTGTAATGAACTCACGATTATTCTGGAAATGCCTAAGGCAAGTCTAAATTTAAAGAATCCTGGTGGTATCGAAAATGTGATTATTAGGCAAGTTGAGAAGTTGGGCGTAGGAATTTATCCAAATGATAATCTAAACTTAGAGGAAGTTATTTATAAGCTTGCTACGGAAGTGAAGCACTCCAGAGCGATGGGTAATAGACTTTATACCAATACATTAATGGGGCGCCTTGGACTCATAATGGATTACGGGAAATTTGATCAAAGGTTTCCAGTGGATTCAGCGCATAAGGTTATACTTGCCGATGAGGTTGAAAGGCTACACGGAACAATTCGTGATTCAAAACGTGTCATTATTACTGGCAATCCTGGATCTGGAAAGTCTTGGCTTGTTGATGAATACATAGATAAACTTAAGAATGATGACAGTAAAGTTATTCATTATAATTGCTTCCAGTCATTGCAGGACACAAATAGTCTTGAGAGAATACGTGTAACTTCCTTATATGGAAATCTGGTTTCACAGATTGTGGAGCAATGCCCAGAATTAGTTGAGCATAAGAATACAACCTTTGGTGCTGATAAAGCAGAGCTTGAAAATCTGCTTCGACTCATTGGAGAAGAATTCTATTTAGTAGTAGATGGCCTTGATCACATCTCCAGAGAATATGATCTATATAAAGATCTTATTTCACGTTCAGAAACTGAAATCATTTCGGAACTGTTGGAAATTCATTTTCCTGATAACTGCTATGTCATAATAGCGTCGCAGCCAATAGACGTACTGGATAAATTCAAAGACAATAGCTACTATGTATTTAAAATTGAGCCATGGGGTATTAAGCAAGCGAAATCTTTGATGGCGACTTTTCAGATTACTGATGATACTATCAAAGATGACGATGACTCATCAATAAGTGAATATCTGATTAAGAAATCTCAGGGAAATGCGCTGTACCTCAGTTATATCTTGCGTCAGTTACGAAACTCAAATGTAAATAAAGAATTAATTGACGGAATACCCGATTACGATATCAGTCTATCTGAGTATTATTCCTATCTATATAAAAAGGTTCATAACAATCGCACAGTTAATGCACTTTGTGGGGCGGATTTCTATCTTAGTCTAGATGATTTAATGGAGATTACTGGAGATGGAGAGTTTGTAGAGCAAGATATATCGATGCTTCATCCATTATTGATAGAAAACGTGATAAGTGGTGGATTTTCAATTTATCATGAAAGTTTCCGCCGTTTTGTATTGTCTTCATTAAAAAATAAAAAGGTTGACATAGAGAGAAATGTTTATGGTATTCTTGCTGATTGGTTACAGGAGAAACCGTTTTTTGAATTTGATAAGTCGTTTTATTATCTTTCGAAACTATTGTATAAGATCAAGCGGGATGATGAAAATATTGCTTTGATTGAGAAAGAATTTGTTCTTAAAGCAGTCGAAGAGGGCTATTCTCGAAAACGCATAAAAATGAATCTGAATTGTATTATTCGAAGTGCGGGTAGAACCAGAAATTTAGTTGCATTGGTAACAGCTGGTGAATTGTTGGCAATGCTTGATGATATGAACGAATTCGAAAGTACAGGGGAAGAATATTTCCAAGCGATCTGTGATATTAAGGGTGCGTCTAAATTAAATCAGTTAATGCAGATTGATGGAGAGCCAACCTTTGATAAAAATACAGGTCGGCTGGCATGTTATATATCTTCGAAAGCTGGTATTACACCTTGGTGGGAATTGTATTTAGATACAAATGCTAAACAGTATAAGATTGAGGATTTTAAATATTATTTGAGATATCATCTTGATGAGCAGGGGAGTAGCATCATTCCTAAACTTATGGAGGCGATAGAAAAAGAAAAGGTTTCAATAAGAAATCAATGTATTGAGATTGCGTATGATGAGCTAAAGGACTACATAGAGTTTGATGAAATTGCTTCAATTGCAGAGGAGAGACAACTGACTCATTGGAAAAACTATCTTTCATATATTAAAACTGGATATTATCCGCAAAGTGGTGTTTCCGTTGAAGCCGCCATTGGAAACTGGAAAAAAATTAAAAAACTAGAGATGCCAGGAAAAGAAGATATAAGGATTTTCAAAGAATTATTCTCACAAGTATACTATCTCGCTGAGCAGGAAAATCGAAAAGCTATAGAGTTAATCATTGCTGAGAGTGAAAATATTAACTGGTTCTATAATTGGATAATTTATTCTGTCAAGATGGCAGAATTGTGTGCACACACAGCGCAAATGGATCCTAAATCTATCTGTGAAGTTGCAATTACTAATTTGGAACTATTGCTACAGGATACAGAGGTTTTCAAGGGAACCCCCCGTACCTGTGATTTGTATTTTCTCCAGAATGAGTTAACAAGATCATATGAACAGGCGGTAGAACTGATTGTCCAAAATGGAACATTACAAGATCTGGAAAAAGCATTAGGTATTCTTGAGCGACTTGATGATGAAACTGGAACAAGTTTTGATCATAGCAGAGGAGGTCCATTAACTGATGCTGAATTTTTGAGGTTAATGGCTCGTTTTCTGACTGTTGATAATTATGAAATTGTAAAACATTATTTACTAAAGACACAGGGTAGAATTGAAAAAAACGAGGTATATGATTGTATTGCTGCTGCAAAACTTCGCTTTGTTAGTCTCATTTCAAAATATAATCCGTCTGAGGCTTTAAAGTATTTTGAAATGTGTACACGTTATCTTGTTGCATATGGATTTCACAAGGATATTATTTTGGAGCAGATTATGGATTCTTATAACATATTTTTTGAATCTGTTGCAGGAAATTCTGAAGAGGAACGTGACACAATAACAAAAATGACAATTGCTCTTTGGAATCATACTGATGGAAGAGAAACAAAGCACTTCCTGAACAACTGGTTTGATAAATTGCTCGAAACAGATCCGAGGTATGCGCTTGCATTCCTATCTAGGTTACAGATAAAGCAGGGAAAAAGCTGGGTTGTGGAGCGCATGTTACGTTCTGCTATCGAGAAATATTGCAATGATTCTAGATATTTGGATATTGTAATTGGTCTGATTGAGTCGCTTCCAAATGAAACAAGCCCAAGGATAATTGATGCAGCCACTTCTGTACTCAAGATGCTAGATCAGACCTGTACAGGAACAAGCGGTGATGAAAGATTACTAATCAAATGCCGCATGAATGAACTTGTTATCAATGTTGTTTCAAGATTCAATATTCTTGATAGCCCTTGGCTGGATAGCGATTCGTGGAAAGATGGAAGTATCAAAGAATTTTTGTTAACAGTTGAGTCAGCAGGATTTGATGTCTCACAGTATATAGAGTATTTTCATATAAAGAAAACTGACGATACGGATAACAAAAAACGAAAGAAAACAGTCGATGCTTTTGCAGATGGTCAACCACGTTTTGACGCCTTAACTCTAGAGGACGCAAAGAAATGGTTTGAAACACATGATTTAATGGAGAGAGATATACAAGATATCTGTGGCTTTCTTAAGAATTATCAAAATGATAGGGATACTCTGCTTGAAATGCTGAGATTCATTATTACTAAGACAGGTGGGTGGAATTATAGCCAGAAGCGTAAGGATTCTGTTCTACAAATCATCGAGCAGCTCAAACTGGATGATAAGGAAAGGTCGGAAGTCCATATGTTGATGTATCTTTACTCATATGAATGGGGAAGTTCTTTAATTGAGAAAGGTGAATTTCTCAATAGTATACGACTGAGTTCTGAAGTGTCCCGTGACACGTTTTATCGTGAATTACCTGAAGTTATCATTTCACGTTCGGGTAGAATTACAAAAGGTCTTCTGGATGCACTTTTTGAGTTTAGATTTGACAAGGATAATATTATTATGATTTGGAGAAGCGCATTCGATATTATGAAGCTTCGTTTTCCGAATCTTGATCAGTATCCTATTGATAATGTTTTAGAAGAAACGGATGAACTGTTAGGACTACGTAACTGTTTATTAATGCGGTTCATTGATGGAGGTAAGGAATCGTTTCTGGCAGTTTATGCTTATTTGGCGAATGCTGCTGAAGAAGAGAATTATTCAGAATTCACGGAATCGATAGTATTTTGTCTAGAGCATTATGAACAATATAATCTTGTGACACAAATAGCAATCGCAGATTTAGTAAGATGTTATGGTCATCGTCTGAAGGATTTGAATACAGAGCGAATGATAAATGCAATTAATGCTGTTTATCCAACTGGAAATCTGCTTTTGGATGTCGTATTTTCGGAATTTACAATATATAAGAGCTTTCTTTTAAGGTGCTCTGATAAACATGCACCTGATTATATGGAACAGGAAGATATTGAGTTTTACTTAGCAGAAAAACTATATGATCTTGGGAAAGAAGAGACTCGAGAGAGAACTGATGAATACGCTAGGAATTCAATATATCGGGATCCAATTATGCAGGTGGTCAATACCTGTGGTATTAACTATATAGAACTTTATGAAAAACTACATGCATCAAGGAGACTGAATGATAAAATACAAAATTTTGTTGGGGGGTTAAGTAAGATTCCTGAAACAAATACCGTGTACAAATCATATGTAATTCAATATGCGCTCCATGCAATTATTGAAAAAGCTTTTTTTGACAGAAAACCCGAGTTGATTTCACAGAATTTGTTACGATTGATGCCTGACTATCAGGGAATGTATAGATTATTTAAGTGCCGTGAAATGCAACCCCAAAATCATCTGTATGATAAAAATAATTCGTGTGAGCCTTTTCTCAAAAATAATGAGGATGAATATATTTTAGTAGGATGTTCCGAAACAAGAAAACGCATTGATTATCAACAGGTGTCTTTGGTATTTGCATATCAAGGGATAGTAGGAAAGGATGATGAAGAACATCAGAATCCATTTCAACAATGTTTAGCTACAGCGGTTGAAGAAGGAGAAACTTATATGATTTCAGATAATTCGGAAGCACTGATTAACTTTATTAGTACATTAGATAGAGAATTGGAAGATGAAGACTATCTATTGCCTGGAATGTCAGTTTCTAAACTATTTAATGTTCGTACAGAATTTGATTTTTTGCATAGGAGATATATTGCAGTCAATCAGGAAAATGATATCATCTTTATTATGAAAAAATGGTCATCGAGTTATAAAGATGACAGTGAACATCCTGGAAATGCGATTCCATTATATAGTGGTACTAAGTTGTATATAAAGAAAGAGTATATTGGAATGTTGGAGCAGAGATTTGGGACATTGATGATGAAAACTTGTGTGAAATCATATACGCAGACTTATTAATTGAACGAGTTAAAAAAATGAGAACTAAGCTATGACAATTATAGATGGGGTTATTATTTGGAAAAGAAATTGTTATGAGTTTCCGACAGAAGGATATTAGTTATTTAGAATAAGACACTAAAGAAATTCAAAATGAAAATCGAATTGAGATTAATATTAAGAGAAGATGTTGAAGATGTAAATTGGGTTTTTTATTTTGATAATGGATAACTTATGGTAGTATGATTTATGGAAATCAGTCTACTTTATTACTTTATACGATTTTACACTTGTTTTGAACAATCATAAGGGCAAAATTAAGAGAAGGAAAATTTTATAACAAGATATAACAACAATTGGAAAAATGTGATGCATGTATAAATAGATTATTTGGTAGGATAACACTATGGAGAAATATATTTATAACGAAAGCAACTGTCTTTGGTATGAATTGCAGGGAGATTATTATATTCCTTGTTTTGTTTTAACAGCCGAAAAAGAAAACGAACCTATCGGCTTATGAGGGGAGTGGCATTTGCACTAAAGGGTATAGGCGGCTCGTTTATCTCAACCTGCTGACGAGCGGCAGGCTGAAAAACAGCTTGAATGAATTAGGAAAATGAATAGCATTCGGGCGTGTGTGGAAAATCATAGAGCGTGAAATAATTTATTCATAGTTAATGAGCGGTACTTCTGCGGTATATGAGGTGCCGCTTTAACCTATTCTGATTTTTCATGTCATTATTGAAAATCTTCCTTGAATCTACTATACTGTATTTATCTATTTAATATCTATTCAATAGATATTATAAGAAGAACTTTATCATAAAAACACTTGTGTTTGTTGCAGAGAAAAGCGAAACTGGTAAAAAGTAATGATTGTCCAATTATCATCGCTGTTAATGGTGTAAACAGATTCACAGCATCAGTCATTCATGGAATAGGTACAGAAATATAGACGGAAAGAGAATTTTGATGTTATAATGACCATTCCGCAATCAGAGGTGTGGTACAGACCGAAAAGTATTTCTGTTAATGAAAACAACAAGTATCATCCTACAACATAGTTTGTAAATGCACTGCGTGATAGAATCAGTTAGCTTGCTGGTCTGCCAGTTGAAAAACGACAGGCAAAAAGCAAGAAACTGATTGAAAAATGGAAATAAGGAGATGAGCAAACATGGCAAGAACAGAAAATAATATAACAATCATTTTAGACAGCTTTGAAAATGATACAGAAAAAGAACATGATGTAGCAGTATCAGTAACGGCGATAGCACCAAAGAAAGACAATAATGTTGGCGATACAAGAGCAACGGCACTTGTATCTATGACTAAGGATGAAAAAGAACGGTTGACAACAAAGGCAAAGGCACATGGCTTGAGTTTATCTGAGTTTTTCAGGTTAGCGGCTGATGAGTATATGAGTAATCATGGATGGTAAGAAATCGGTCGTAGTAGTAGACGATTATCCATATCCCCATCAAAATGAAAGAAAAATATCTATTTAATATATATTAAATAGATATTGAGTATGTTAAGAAAGGAGCTGATAATATGTCACATACTTCCGAATACGAAGTTGAAAATATGTTTATCGACAAGCTTGAAAGTATAGGATATGAATTCATAAGATTAGATGATTATGATGATGTACTTGCTAATTTTCGTGAACAGTTGGCAAAGTTTAATGCAAAGAAGTTAGAAGAAAAAGGGCATGTTGTATCATTTTCGGATACTGAGTTTAACCGTATCATGATTCATATAGATAATTATTCGGTGTATGAATCAGCAAAGAGATTACGTGATAAGTTCGTTCTTACATTGGATGATGGAGAAACTGTGTATATAGACTTTTTTTCATCTGATACAGATAGAAATATTTATCAGGTGACACATCAGGTCACAATGGATAAAGAACATAAGGATGATGTAGTTTATACGAATCGTTATGATGTTACAGTGCTTATTAATGGTTTGCCATTGGTACAAATCGAGTTGAAGCGTCCAGGGGTTGAAATCAACGAAGCAATCAACCAGATTAACAGATACAGAAAGTTTTCTTTCAAAGGTATTTTCAGATATTTGCAGCTATTTGTAGTCAGCAATTCTGTACAGACGAAGTATTTTTGTAATGAGAATGAGATGATGGATGGTCAGTATAATCCAATCCTGAAATCTCTTGTATTCTTCTGGACAGATGAAAAGAATACACGTATCAATGAACTAAATACATTTACAGGTGAATTTTTTAGAAAATCAGCTCTTACAGAGATGATGGATAAATACATGGTCATTAAGACCACGGAGCCTGTGTTGATGGTCATGGGACCATATCAGATTTACGCTGTGAAAGCTGCAAAGAAGCGTGTATTGGAAGCAAATCAGAATGGCTATGTATTTGCCTGTACAGGTTCAGGAAAGACCCTGACATCATTTAAGCTGGCACAGTTATTGCGTGATGAATCAAGTGTAGATTTGGTTGTATTTTTGATTGATAGAAAAGATTTAGATGACCAGACTGTTGATGAATATAATTCGTTTGAAAAAGACTGTGTAGACAATACAGACAGTACCTATGTGCTTATCAATATGCTGAAATCATCAGAAAAGAAGATGATTGTTACAACAATTCAGAAGATGGCTAATGCTGTAAAGAATCCGAAATATGCGCCTGTAATGGATGCGTACAAAGATAAAAAGGTTGTTTTTATCATTGATGAGTGTCATCGTTCCCAGTTTGGAAAGATGCATGGACAGATTCAGAAGCATTTTGAAAGAGCCAACTACATTGGATTCACTGGAACACCTATTTTTGAGAAAAATAAAGGTGCTGACGGACGTACAACAGCAGATGTGTTCCATGCTGGCGGTAAGCTGGATTCATGTTTGCATAAATACATGATTAAAGATGCGATTGCTGACGGTAATGTTTTGCGATTTTCAGTAGAATATCAGCGTACAATTTTTGCAAGGAATCTTGCTGTAAAGGATATTGATCCAGAGCAGCTCGATGACCCTGATTACTGTAAGCGTCATAAGATTGATATGGAACCACTGTACCATGATGATGAGCGGATTGCAGGTATTGCAAAGCATATCATGGAGCATCATGAACAGCATGTTCATCCTCAAGGAAAAGATATTTATACATCACTTTTTGCAGTAGATAAGATTCAGACCCTTTGTAAATATTATGACGAGTTCAAGAAGTTAAACGATGCTGCACCAGTAGATAAAAGGCTGAAAGTTGCGGCAATCTTTTCTTATCAGGCAAATGAGGATATGGATGATGGAGCAGATGAACATTCTCAGGAATTTCTTGACCGCTGTATGCAGGATTATAACGTTATGTATGGTACAGCGTTTACGATTGATACATTTGATGCATACAGGAAAGATATTGCAAAGAGATTGAAGCAGAAGGACTCACCGCAGGTTGATATTCTCTTGGTAGTCAATATGTTTCTGACTGGATTTGACGCAAAACCTTTGAATACGCTGTATCTGGACAAAAATCTTATCTGGCACTCACTTGTACAGGCGTATAGTCGTACAAATCGTGTTTATAAAGTGACAAAGCAGTTTGGACAGATTGTATCTTATCGTAATATCAAGCAGTGGCAGGATGACGCATTGACATTATTTTCAGGAGACGGAGACCCGAACGAGTATCTGTTAGAGAATTATGAGTATTATTTGAACCAATGGGTAAATCAGGAAGCTGTATTGAGAAAGATTATACCTGATGTGGACGCTGCTGGACAGCTCAAGTCAGAAGATGAAATCCGTATGTTTATCATTGCATTCCGTTCGATGGCAAAGACCCTTGCTACTTTGAAGACATTTTCAAAGTTTGACTGGGATGACCTTGCAGTTGTAATGGATGAGAATGAATACGAAGGATTCAAGAGCTGGTATCTGTATTACAAAGACCAGACACACAATCCAAATCCGAAAGTACCTGTACCAGTGGACGTGGATTTTGATATTGAGCTTGTCAGAACTGACCGTATCAATGTTGTGTATATCCTAAATCTGTTGAAAAATGCGAAAAATCACGATAAGACAGAGAAAGAAAAGCAGCAGGATGTTGATTTGATTCTGCGTGAGATTGAGCGTTCAGATAATGAATCCTTGAGACTGAAAAAAGAGGTCATGAAACAGTTCATTTTGGCAAGATTCTATGATTTGCCGGAAGATGCTGACATAATGGAAGCATTCATGCAGTTTGAAAAAGAGCAGATGCAGGCAGATATGGAGGCATTTGCCTTTGATAACAAGATTGATTATATCATTGTATCAGAACTGTTTACGGAATATGTGTTCCATGGTGCAATTTCAGATGATGATATTCGTAAGAGATTTACAGCATATAATCTTGGATTGCTGAAAATGACGAAGCTGACCAAATCAGTGAAGACATTTGTGCAGGACACATATAACAAATACAAAGCAGAAGGAGAATAATTATGGCAGATACAAATACATATCAGGCTCAGGCAAATGAGCTTTCACAGAAACTGTGGGCGATTGCAAATGACCTTCGAGGTCAGATGGACGCTTCTGAGTTCAAGAACTATATTTTAGGTGTCATTTTTTATCGCTATTTGTCAGAGCGTACAGAGATGTACATGGCAGAGATTCTTAAAAATGACGGTGTAACATATGAAGAAGCATTTGCAGATGATGATTACAGACCAGTTGTAGAAGAATGGTCTTTATCAAAGCTGGGTTATGTTATCAAGCCTGAAAACTTGTTCCGCAATCTGATTCGTAAGATTACAAAGTTTGAAAATGATGATGATAAATTCAGTGTTGAGGACTTTGAAAAGGCAATCAATGACCTTGTAGGTTCTACAATGGGTCATGAATCTAATAAGGCATTTGATGGCTTATTCAATGATATGCGTTTACAAGATTCCAGACTTGGAGAGACGGTTGCAGACCGTACCGACCTGATTAGTCGTGTCATGGTTCGTGTAGCAGATATTGATTTTGATTTACAGGATTCTCAGTTCGATGTGCTGGGAACAGCCTATATGATTCTGATTGGACTTTTTGCATCCGATGCCGGAAAGAAAGGTGGAGAGTTCTTCACACCAACTGGTCCGAGTAAATTATGTGCTACACTTGCAGCTCTTGGATTAGATGAAGCGAAGACCGTTGGTGACTGTACCTGTGGTTCCGCATCCATGTTGTTGGAAGTACAGAAGCATCTGACAACAGGACGTGTAGGACATTTCTATGGTCAGGAGCTTAATGCAACCACATACAACTTATCACGCATGAACATGATTATGCATGGCGTAGACTGGCAGAATTTTGACATCTACAAAGGTGATACACTGAAAGATGATAAATATGGTGATGATTTGAAATTGACTGTACAGGTCTGCAATCCACCGTATTCACTTAAATGGTCTGCTGATAAGAAGTTTGAGGATGACCCACGATACAGTGGAGTTGGAAAGCTGGCACCAAAAGGACAGGCTGACCTTGCGTTTGTAGAACATATGATTTATCACATGGATGATGTAGATGGTCGTGTAGCTGTGTTATTACCTCATGGTGTACTGTTCCGTGGCGGTGCAGAAGAAGCAATCCGTAAATACATTATTAAAGATCTGAACAGGTTGGATGCCGTGATCGGATTGCCTGCAAATCTGTTTCATGGAACATCTATTCCAGTATGTGTACTGGTACTTAAAAGCAAGAGAAATGGTAATTCTGGAAACATTCTTTTCATTGATGCAAGCAAGGAGTTCAAGGCTGGTAAGAATCAGAATATCTTGGAACAGGAACATATTGATAAGATTGTAGATGCATATACAAAGCGTGTGGATGTAAATAAGTTTGCTCATGTAGCAGACATGAATGAGATTATTGAGAATGGATATAATTTAAATATTCCGAGATACGTTGATACATTTGAGGAAGAAGAACCTGTGGATTTGGATGTTGTAAAAGAGCAGATTAAAACACTAGATTTTGAAACAAGAGCTGCGATTGATAAGGCTGAGAGTTTTATGAGACAGCTTGGGCTGTAAAGGCAGGTGAAGGAAAAATGAATGAACCTAAATTGAGATTTCCTGAATTTAAAGATTTATGGAACAATTATAGAATTGAAGATATGTTTGATAGGGTTAGAATACCTGTTGATTTGGATGATAAACAAGTATATCGTGAAATTGGAATCCGTTCACACGGAAAAGGAATTTTTCATAAAGAGGAAACAACTGCATCTGAAATTGGAAATAAAAGAGTTTTCTGGGTTGAACCAAATTGCTTTGTTGTAAATATTGTTTTTGCTTGGGAACGAGCAGTTGCAAAAACAACAGAAGCAGAAAATGGTATGATTGCATCACATAGATTTCCAATGTATAAACCCAAGAAAGATGTTGTTGATTTAGATTATATCATTGAATATTTCATTACGAAGCGTGGACAAAATGTTTTGATACTTGCATCACCGGGTGGCGCTGGTAGAAATAAAACATTAGGACAAAAAGAATTTGCCAAAAGTGTTGTGAAATTGCCATCACTCCCAGAACAGCAGAAAATTGCAGAGTTCTTATTCACGATTGATACTGTTATCGAAAAACAGAAAGCAACGGTAGCTGCATGGGAAGAACGTAAAAAAGGTGTGATGCAGAAGTTGTTCAGTCAGGAAGTCAGATTCAAAGCTGATAATGGTAGTGAGTTCCCAGATTGGGAAGAAAAGAAGTTGGGTGATGTTTTATCATACGAACAGCCGACAAAATATATTGTTACATCAACTGAATATAATGATGAATATGATATTCCAGTTTTAACTGCTGGACAATCTTTGATTTTGGGTTATACAGATGAAAAAGATGGCGTGTATAATGCGTCATTAACTAATCCTGTTATTATTTTTGATGATTTTACAACTTCATTTCATTGGATTAATTTTTCATTTAAAGTAAAATCATCCGCAATGAAATTATTAACACTTAGTGACAACAAATGTGATTTTTCGTATGTGTATAATGCAATGCAATTTATTGATTATGTGCCAATATCACATTCACGACAGTGGATTTCAACATATTCTATGTTTGAAATTCCAGTTCCTTGCCTTGCTGAACAACAGAAGATTGCAGACTGTCTTTTATCATTAGATAATGTTATCGAGAAACAAAAAGCAACATTAGTAGCGTGGGAAGAAATGAAAAAAGGTCTGTTACAGCAGATGTTTGTGTAAGAACAATTAAATAAAATATATTGAACAGTTGATGTACAAAGTGTTGTATGTTACCTGTTCTTTTTGTTGCAGAATAGGAAAACATTTCCCTCCTCAAAAGGATCTAATTGAAACTTCATCGTAACAAGAGAGGAAAGTCCTGTGATTCTTTTTCGAAAATCAGTGGCTCCACAGGCAAGATAAATATGCTTTGCTCCTGCTGAAAAATTTCTCATCATAACTGTTTCATCGTTTGCAAGAGACGAAGTAAGGTATCTTGATTAAAATCATCTGGTACATAGAGCTTCATTCCTTGAAAATACAACATGGGTCTATTGCCCTGAAAAGAATGTTTTTCACTTCCAACTGGATGAGAAGTATAGCATTCGGAGCAGCATTATTCCAGACACCCTCTTTTGAAGCGCTTACAGAAAGTAGAGGTAATTTATTATGAGTAATTAAAAAATGTTCGTGCAGAACTTGAAAAAAATGAGAAAAGAAATGGATGCGAAAGAAGCAAAAGAACAAGAAGCAACAGCGATAGACTATGTGGATGAATCTGATGAAGATGATGGCATGTAGGTCTTGTCAATGATATATATATGGAAAGTATAAATAATGACTGCAAGTATGCACAGCTTGTCGCACAAGAGGATTTTGGAAAGTTTTAAGAATATTTTTTGAATAATTGCATAAAATATTCCCAACTTTATTCCCAATAAAAACATTATAACACGTTGGGAATAAAGTTAGGGATAAGATTGGAAATAAGATAGCGTAAAATTTTATTCGGATTAATGGAAAGAGAACACCACTTTGTGATAAAGTATTTAATGACCAAAAAAAATACAAAAGCAAAGAAAGGTGTTCTCTATGATTAATAGTATAAAATATTTTGAAGAAAAATGCATCAACAAATTTGAAAAATTGGAAAATGAATTTATGAAAAATCCCACCAAGCTGGCAGAATACGTTTATGGACTGACAGAAGAACTTCATAAGCTAGGGCTTGAGATGATAAAAGAATCCTTGGAAACAATGGATCAGATGCTACAAAAAAGCCCCATTCGACGAAAAAGCTGGGTCGTAGAATCTCACAGCACAAAGCAGCTAACCACATCTCTTGGCGATGTAGTGTTCCGCAAGACATTGTTCACGAATAAAGAAACGGGAAAAATGGAATATCTGCTTGAACGAATTCTGGAAATAGAACCTCATGAACGACTAACAGAGGAGGCACAAGCAAGATTATTGGAAGAGGCAGTGCAGACTTCTTATCGTCGTGGAGGCGAGGAAGCTGGATTAAGGCAGGGATGAAGCGAATAGCAGGTGTGACACATGTGATGGACGAATTCCATTTGGTGAAGTATTTAACGAAGCTTGCATGTCATATGAGAGACAGGCAGGAGGATGCAACGAATCAACTGCGTAAAACAATCCGGAGTGGAACGAAAATTCAGTTCGTGAAACTGGTAGAGCAACTAAAAGAATATCTTACAGGGAGTGGCGGAAGGACTCGGATGGAGGAAGCGAAGAGATATATCCTGTTAAACTGGACAGCTGCAAAAATAAGATTAAAACAGAAGGATGGGGTAAAAGGAAGTAGTACAGAGGGTCATGTAAGCCATGTACTTTCTAGCAGAATGAGTTCCAGACCAATGGGAAATGGGATGGAGTATAACTGGAGCATCGAAAATGTCACAATTGAGGGCGTATCACCTGAATGGAGGGGATATGCTTGAGTTAGTGCGCAATCAGAAAAAGGAACTACCAAAAGTCGTAGGAGCAGAGTATGATATATTAAGTAGTTCGCAGATCATAGCATCAGAAAAGAACAGACATGGAGGATTGGGAAAATATGTCGAGAGCATCTCGCACAGCTTGTCACTGCAAAACAAAAAAATCGTGTACTTTAATGCGCATATCTGGGGATTGTAAGGAAAACATCCAAACACCAGAGGACTATGACAGAATCTGCACAGATGGACAAATGAAACTTGCAAAAGAAAAGGAAATGGAGTAAGGTAGAATCACAAGTCATAGCCTGATACTTTCTATCAGAGCATCGTGGGAGGACTCTATCTCATTAAATCCGAAGGTAAATTTACGCAACCGAAGAAAACTGAAAATATTGACTATCAACAGCCTGTATGTTAATCTATAGATAAAATAAAACGATGAGGTATTATTAAAAAATATGCAATTGGACGATAAAACTAGAATAAGGCGGTGGTACTTTCATGGCGAAGAAAAAAGATACCTGGACAAAAACATATATGGAAAACACCAAAGTTTTTGCAGATGTATTTAATTTCCTAATCTACAAAGGAAAGCAAGTGATTTGTCCTGAAAAATTACATTCTCTGAATACGACAGTAATAGGGGCTCCATATGGGGCAGATGGAGCAGGTGTTCCAGTACAAAAATTTCGTGATGTGTTAAAATATATGGTTGCAATGGAGGATGATACGGCAGCATACCTTTTATTTGGTGTGGAAAACCAGTCAGAAATTCACTATGCTATGCCAGTTAGAAATATGGTATACGATGCCCTGCAGTATGCGGCGCAAGTGGATCTCGCATCAAAGTCCCATAGAAAAGAGAAAAACGGAAAAAAACCAAGTACTGGTGAATATTTATCGGGATTTTATAAAGAGGATAGATTACTTCCAGTTATCACAGTGGTCATCTATTTTGGAGCGAGCGAATGGGATGGACCAATGAGTATTTATGATATGCTTTCTATCAGCGATGAAGAGCTTTTATCATTTATACCCAATTATAAGATTAATTTAATTGCTCCAGCAAATCTTACAGAAGAAATTGCGGAACAGTTTCATACAGATATAAGAGAAGTAATGCTCTATATTAAATATTCCAAAGACAAAGAGAAGCTAACGAAATTGCTTGCTTCTAATGATAAGTTCCAAAAAATGGACAGAATTACAGCAGAAACAATTAATGCGGTAACTGGCTCAAAGCTAAAGTTTAGTGAAGATGAGGAGGTAGTGAATATGTGCAAAGCGATTGATGATATAAGAAAGGAAGAACGTGCGGAAGGTAAAATCCAAGAAAAGAAAGAAACTGCATTTAACCTTTATCATATGGGAATGAAAGAAGATTTTATTGCAAAGGCGATTAATGTTAATGTTGACCTTGTAAAGCAGTGGCTTGGGTTGACAATTGTGTAATAGAAAATGAAATACAAGAACTCGTAACGTAAGCACTTCAAAAAAGAAGACTATACTCTTTTTTGAAGCGCTTATATATTGATGAGGGAACTTTGTCCGTAACATTTAACTCTTGCCTTATGTAGATATGATTACAATATGGCTATGATGAAGAATACAAAATTCACACGGGATTTTACAATAAATGTGTGGAAAGCCTACTCTTTTAGGTGTGGGATGGATACGGAGTACGCGGATATTGTCAGGAGCTTCTAGATGTGTTAAGATAATAGCAGAATAAACAGAGGTGGTGCGGATTTTATGAATATAAAAAATTTCAAATGGACAAGAGAGCCAAAGAATTATACAGTGACGGACGATAAAGTTGAGATTATAACAGAGCCAGGTACGGATTTATGGCAGAGAACATATTATCATTTTCGAAATGACAATGCACCTGTTTTGCAGATGGAAACGGAAGAGAAGTTTTTCTCATTTATTGTCAAAACGGATTTTACAGAAAGTCATCACCGTTTTGACCAGTGTGGAATTGTCATGTACCTTGACAGTGAAAACTGGTTGAAGGGGTCGATAGAATATGAAAATGATGAATTTCAGCATCTTGGAAGTGTTGTGACGAATAAGGGATACTCTGACTGGGCAACGACAGAGATTCGTGCCGATATTAAGTCTATGTGGTATCGCTTTAGCAGGAGAGAGGACGATTATTGCATCGAGTGCTCAGAAGATGGCGTTCGATATAAACAGATGAGAATCTGTCATATGTGGGAAGGCGCAGAGAAAATTAGATTTGGAATCTATGCTTGTAGTCCAGAGGATTCATCATTCAAAGCGGTGTTTACCGATATGAAGCTCATGGAATGTCAATGGAAAGCACATGACGGGCAAAAGCCAGATGAGCAGTAAAAAGAAAATTCTCTGGGAGGAGGGCTGTCAGAATGATAGATTCACATTCCGACAGCCCCTTTTGGTCTTTGTCTTACTATCCCAGAACGAAATATTCTCAATTCTATAGTTGGGTATCAATAATTCCATTACTATAGTGAATTAAAATGTCATATTAAACTAACGTGTGAATATACTCTGCAATACTCTGGTCTTTGCAGTCACGGAAGAAGTATTGTTTAAAATTCTCTCCACTTATAGCCCCCTTTAATAAGTCCTGGTCAAGGTTTTTTAAGATAGTTAAAAAATCTTGATATGTAACTTTTTTAACTTCATCTAGTATCTTTTTATTGCGTTTTTCAGGTACGGCTCTCTCTCTTGGATATCCCTGTCCACTTTCTTCGACAAAAAGTTTTTCAAAAATATACTGAAGGTTTAAATCTCCACCCCATCCAAATCCTTTTGCAAAAGGAAGGGCGATGGCGTTGCCGTCGTTAATCTGAGCAAAAGTATAGGCATCTAGGGCGTCCTCGACATGTCCGCAGATAACCCCAGGGAAGGAGTTGCAGGCAAGCATTGCACCCTCTCCAGTACCGCATCCAGTGATAATATAATCGGCTGCGCCACTATTTAATAAGATGGCAGCGAGAATACCAACTTGGACATAAGTTAATTGACAATCATCTTCGGCTGTATACATACCATAATTGATGACTTCATGTCCCATAGGTGTCACAGCTGTCTGTAGAGCTTGATAAATCAGTTCATTTTTTGCCGCCTGGCTATTTTCGTTAATTAAAGCAATTTTCATTTTAAATTCCTCCTGTATAATAAAATCAAATTATTCTGGTTGTTTTCCGATATAAGCTAAAATTCCACCGTCCACATATAATATATGACCGTTGATAAAGTTCGAGGCGTCAGATGCGAGAAATACAGCTGGACCTTGAAGGTCTTCTGGTTTTCCCCAACGGGCAGCAGGTGTCTTAGAGACAATAAATTGGTCGAATGGATGGCGGGAGCCGTCAGGTTGAGTCTCTCGTAATGGCGCAGTCTGTGGCGTTGCGATATATCCAGGTCCGATGCCGTTACATTGAATATTGTACTGACCGTACTCGGAGCAGATATTTCGAGTCAGCATTTTTAGTCCACCTTTTGCAGCGGCGTAGGCAGATACAGTCTCGCGACCTAACTCGCTCATCATAGAGCAAATATTAATAATTTTGCCATGTCCTTTTTCTATCATTCCAGGAATAACAGCTTTAGACACAATAAATGGGGCATTTAAATCCGTATCGACTACTTTGCGAAACTCCGAAACTTCCATATCAAGCATAGGTTTTCGCATGATGATGCCCGCATTATTAACTAGGATATCAATAGAGCCGACCTCATTCTTAATCTTTTCCACCATAGATATCACTTGTTCCTCATCCGTGACATCACATACATAACCGTGTGCATCGATACCGATTTGTCTATAAGAGGTAAGACCTTGCTCTACCTTTTCTTGGCTGCGGGCATTAAAGCAGACGATGGCTCCAGCTTTTGCATAAGCGGAGGCGATTCCAAATCCGATGCCGTGAGTTGCACCAGTCACTAATGCAATTTTCCCTTTCAGGGAAAAAGAATCCATTGAAAATTCTGTATTTGTCATAATAAAACTCTCCTATTTTTAAATTTTCTAAAATTAATTTGTTGTAATGAATTATAAAAAAGGAAGAGGATTTTGTCAAAGCAATTATAAGAAAGTGGGGAAAAATCAATAGAAAGAGGGGGATTTTTTAGAAAAGAAAGAAAAATAAGCGGTTGAAGGGAAGAAGAGTTGAAATATAAAATCATTCCATTTAAAATAAAAGAAAACTGCGGGAGGAAGGTATATCGATGAAAAAGAAGATTGTCGCAATCATTGTGATAGGAGTAGTCGCTTGTCTTTTTATTTTCTGGGCGTTGAGGGATATCCGTGAGGGGGAAATACAGGAGGAGAATCAGTCACAACTTACATTGCGTGTATTGATTGGTGGAGGAGATACATCATGGGAGAATTGTATGCAGGAAGTGGCAGCAGATTATATGGAAACTCATCCGAATATAAAAATTAATATACAGACTGTTGACAATATTGCGGGGAAGGATTATGAAAAGGCATTAGTAATAGAGGAGGCGAAGGGGAATTTTGATGGAATTGTGGAGATGCAAAATACAGAATTGTATGTGAAAGAGAAGAAGCTGGCAAAATTACCCGAGGAATTAACAAATCAGATGAAATATGAAGAATCTACAGAAAAAAGAGGATATACAATTGCCAGATATCATACTTGCGGGGGAATTATTTATAATAAAAAAATATTTGAGGAGTTAAAACTTAGTGTTCCTAAAGATTACTCAGAGTTTTTAGAGCTATGTGAGAAATTAAAAGAAGAGGGAAAAACGCCGCTCACAGTCGGCGCCAAGGATATCTGGCATCTAAAGAATTGGTCTATGATGCTCTTTTATAAAGACGTTTTAATGGACGATGAAAATTGGATTTCTAAGAGAAATGAAAATAAAGTTTCATGGTCAGACAGGGTACCGAAACAGGTGATAGAGGAGTTTGTGAACCTCTTTGAGAAGGGATATGTCGGGGCGGATTATGAGTCAACGACGGATGCCGAGACAATTGAGAGATTGGTAGAGGGAAAGGCAGCCATGCTCTGCTCGGGACCGTGGATGTTTTCTCAGATTATGAAAGTGAATCCAGAATTTGAAATCGGCTGGTTTTTCTTTCCGCAAAATGAGGAAGGCAGAGAGATTATTTTAGATGAAGATTGGGAGTGGGGAATTACAAAAGCTTGTGAGCAGAATGGAAAATATGAAATAGCAGTGGATTTTTTAAAATTTTATTATAGTGATGCTATATATAAAAAAGTTTTAGAGCAAATGAATGGGATTTCATCTAAAAAAGATTTGGAGGCTCCATTTACGCTCTCATTACAAAAAGAGATTGGAGAGGAGATAAAACAACGGGGAAAAAGAGTGGAAAAGAATGAAATGCCAGCAGGCTTTCGAAATATTTGGTTCGTCAATATGTTAAAAGCGGCAAAAGGAGAGCAGAGTATTGAGGAGACGGCAAAAATTTTGGATGAAGAATGGGAGAAATGTATTGCAGAGGAGTAAAAAGATAAGAGTTGGAATTTTTTTTAAAATATCAATGGGATTTATTTTGATAGGTTTAGTCCCATTATTATTAATTAGCAATTTTTTTGTGAGTAAGTTTTCAGATAATACAGAAAAAGTAGTATTAAATGACACGAAGATAATTTTAAATTCTGCAGCGGGGTATATTGATACGATATTAGAGGAGTGGGATGAGGCAAGTACACAAATGTATCAAACTGAGTTTGACACCGATACCTATCTGGAAGATATTATTTTAGATGATAAACTTTCAGGAGAAGAAAAAGAGCAGAAAATTCAAAAATCAATGTCAAAACTAGGAAATGTTCGAGGATTGCAGAGTATTCGGTTTTTGGATAAATATGGAAACTTTTCTTATTCGAGTGAGATTGTAGGGAAAGTTTTAAATAAAAAAGAGATGGATAGATGGTGCAAAACGGAGTTAAGAAATCGAGGTGGACAACATAAGATGGAGATTACCTCATCTCATAAGGATATATATTTTTCTAATAAGAATACTGCGGTATTTACAGTGAAGAGAAATTTATTTTGTACTTCAAGTACGAAAAAAGTGAATCAATTGCTAGGTACAATCTATTTAGATATCTCTCTTGATGTGATAGAACAACAGCTTGCACAGTTAAATCTGGGAGAGCAGAGTGGTTTTTATTTGATTAATAAAACTGCAAATCAGATATATATCAGTGAAAATCAAGGGGAAATTCCAGAAAATATTCGAGAGAAAATCGCCAAAAAGGCGCAGACGACGAGTGGAATTTTGGAGACGACAGATTCTTACTATGTATATCAGCCAAATCAAGATGCACAGTGGATTAGCATTATTCGAAAAGATAAAAAAGATGTCCTGGCTAATTTCGTAGAAATAAGAAAATATATTTTTACGATTTTACTGTTTAGCTCTGGAGTACTAATGCTTATCTATTTTGTATTCTCAAACAGAATTAGCAAACCGATTCGCTTACTGCAAAAAGGAATGAGGGAAATTCAACAGGGTAATTTTGACACCAGAGTTTCAATTTCGCGTAAAGATGAGTTCGGAATACTTGCAGATGGGCTGAATCGAATGGCAGAACAATTAAATGAATATGTGGAACAAGTATATGTTGCGGAAATTAAGCAAAGAGAGACAGAGTTGAATATGCTAAAAAGTCAGATTCAGCCCCATTATTTGTATAATACATTGGATATTATTCGAATGACGGCAGTTTCCAATGAGGATGAGCAGACGGCAGAAATGATTGAATGTCTGGGAAGTCAGCTTCGATATTTGATTGAGGGTGAGAATGATATGGTTTTGCTGGAAGAAGAACTCCAAAATATTAAAGATTATTTTTATATAATGAAAATCCGCTATGAGGGAAGAATCAAGATGAAAATATCTGTCTCGAAGAGTTTGAAAAAGGTTTCTGTGTTAAAGCTTATTATGCAGCCTTTAGTGGAAAATGCGATGAAACATGGATTAAGGGATAAGCAAGGAGAAGGGTTTATATGGGTGACGGTAAAGCAAAGAGGACTGGATTTGGAAATCTCTGTTATGGACGATGGAGTCGGCATGGATGAGGAGAGATTGAGAAGTTTAAAAAATCAAATAGGAGGGGAAGATCATCGAAAACATCAAAAAAAAGAAGGAGGGATAGGGCTTTCCAATGTAAATGAGAGAGTACAAAAAAAGTATGGGAGTATATATGGGCTAGATGTAGAGAGTACTCAAGGAGTGGGGACTATTGTCAAATTGAGAATACCTGTGATTTTGCCAGATATGGAGGAAAAAAAGGATGTTTAAATTATTATTGGTGGATGATGAGGCTGTGATTTTACATGGATTAAGGCAACTGCTTCCATGGGAAAATTTAGGGATTGAAATTATAGGAGAGGCAAAAGATGGAAAAGAGGCGCTATGCATCATAGAAGAGAAAAAACCAGATATTGTCCTCTCGGATATCGCCATGCCAAATCTATCTGGAATAGAATTATTAAAGATAATTGCTGAGCAAAAGAAAAATACGAAAATTATTTTTTTAAGTGGATATCAGGAGTTTCACTATGCTAGAGAGGCGGTAAAGTATGGAGCGTCGGATTATCTTTTAAAACCTGTAAAGAGAGAAGAATTACAAAATTCCATTACTAATGCGTTGCAACAGCTAAAAGAGGAAAAGATGGCCGGAAGGCGCAGGAGAATACCAAAGGAAGAGGAGATACTTTTTCAGGAGGTCATAACGAAGAAAGATTTCCAAAAAGAGGCTAATGAGATTTTATGGATGGAAGAAAACAAGAAAAATAAGATGGAAGTTACCATTGCTGCCCTAAAGATTTTTGTGAAAAATAAAATTGCAACAGAAAAAAATAAAAACTATATTCGGGAGGAAGTCTATGATTATATAGAAAAGGTATTGAAAGAATACCAGCTTGGAATGATTTTGAGAGAAGAATATCATGTATGCTATTTTATGCTCTATACAGAGAAATCCAGAGAGCAAATTTTAAGATATTGTCAGAAATTGGTATTACAAATCTCAAGAAAATATCCAGTGGATATCATTTTGGGAGTCGGCGACTGGATGGATATTCACGGAAAATTGATGTATTTATATGATACCGCCAAGTTTGCTCTTGAATTTTATTATTTTAATGGAGAGAGAATGATTTATTATTCTGATATTATCAAGGAGGGGAAGGACTCAATTTTGGACTATCAGCAGGTACTAGAAGATATCAAGCGGCAGATAGTGATGAATTTTGATGAGGAGCAGATTATAGAGGATATTAGGAAGAGTTTAAAGTTGCTGGAAGTGATTCACTATGGACATAAAAATGCATTAGTGAATAGCTGTATTCAGTTGGCAGGAGAGGTTTTTCATGCGCTGGAAAACTGTGGGATGATAGATAGAGAAGAAAGGATGGAGGAATGGGAAGAATTTTTGGAGGAGATTCGGAAGAAGTCAACATTTCATTTATTGCAGCAGACATTTGATGAGTATTATCGAGGACTTTTTTTACAGATGAAATTATGTCGCCCTGAGAAAAAGGTATCAGAAATTCAAAAGATAAAGCAATATATACAGGAGCATTATAAAGAAAATATTACATTGGAAGAACTCGCAGGGTTTATCGGAATGAATCCCGCTTATATGAGTGTATTTTTTAAAAAAGAGACAGGTAAGAATTTTAAGACTTATTTGACGGAAGTTCGGATGGAACAGGCTTTGCGTTTGATGAATCAGACAAATTTAAAAAATTATGAGCTTGCGGAGGCAGTCGGATATCGGGATGTAAAGCAATTTCGGGAAAAATTCCGAGAAATATATGGGATATCCCCTCAGGAATATAAAAAAAGGGGGAAATTTTAGAAGAAAAGGGTATCTTTTTGGTACTCTTTTCTTTTTTATTGCGAAGTTTTTGTTTTTCCTTTATTCTGTCTACATCAAGAAATAAAAAAGAAAAGGAGTAGAGAAAATGATTAAAATGATGAGAGTGGACGACCGTCTGATTCACGGACAGGTTGCCGTTATGTGGACAAAGGAATTAGGTATTGAGCGGATTATTGTGGCAAGTGATAAAATTGCAGCCAACCAGGTTCAAGTGAGCGCATTAAAAATGGCGGCGCCATCGGGAGTAAAAGCAGCAATTTTGCCAATAAAAAAGGCAGCAGCGATTATCAATGACCCTAGAGCGGAAAAAATGAAGATTCTTGTTATCTCGAATAATCCAAAGGATTTGAAGGAGTTGGCGGAATGTATCACGGAAAAACCAGTTTTAAATATTGCTAATTATGGAAGAATTGGCGGAGGCAATTTGGCAGATAAAGAGAAGATAACAGAGACGGTATATTTAACAGCTGAGGATAGAGATATTATAAAAGAAATCAGCCAGATGGGAATTGAAATGATTTATCAGCCTCTGCCAAGCGACAGCAGACAGGAGTTTTTGAAAGTGATGGAGGGAAAATAATATGTTGATGAATGCAGTAATCGTCGGATTAGTATTAATGTTTACAAAGTTTTTTGACTGGTGGGGAAGTACTCAGCTATCAAGACCTATCTTTTGTGTGTCGATTTTAGGGGCTTTATTAGGACATCCAAAAGAGGGAATTATGTTGGCAGCTCAGTTGGAATTAGTATTTCTAGGAAATGTTAGTCTGGGCGGTGTCATGCCGACAGATTTTACATTGGGAGCTATCTTTGGTGCAGCTTTTTCGCTATTGCTTGGAAAAGACCTCGCAACGGCAATCACATTGGCATTGCCATTGGCAGCATTGGGAACGTTATTATATTCTGGAATGAAGATTGTTGTCACATCTTTAGTTCCAAAATTTGAAAATCTAATTAGACAAAAAAATATTAAAGGATTTAAAAAACTTTGGATTTTACAGTTTATCGTTTTTCATCTTTGTTATTTTTTACTTGGATTTATATGTATTTTGGCGGGAACCGATGCGGTAAAGACATTTGTAGAAATGATTCCAGATTGGATTCAAAGTTCAATGACAGTCGCATCGACAATGCTTCCAGCGTTAGGTATGGCACTTTTGATGAAATCTCTTTGGACAAAAGAAATTTGTCCTTATTATTTCCTCGGATTTGGAATGGGTGCATTTTTACTCTATAACAATATTACATCGGCAGAGATTGTAGAGCAGGCAGTACAGTTGACAGGCGCTCCAACGAAAATACTTTCTTTGGTAACAATTTCTTTTATTGGGGCAGCGATTGCGGCACTCATTATTTTCAATGAATTGGAAAAAACAAAGGGAGTGGGAAATCAAGCAGTAAATTCCCTAGAAAATATGGATGAAAGTGAGGATTTTTTCAATGACTAATACAATAACAGTAGACAATACATCAACGAATTCAAAAAAGAAAATGAGTAAAGAACAAAAAAAGATGGTTTGGTCTGTTTTTTGGAGAACGATGTGGCTCATGTTTTGTACATCCTACACAAAACAGCAGGGAATCACTTTTGGATGGACAATGATTCCATATTTAGAAGATATTTATGGAAAAGAGACTGACGAATTTTATCGCGCAATGGGACGTCATCAGGATTTCTTTAATACAACACCGGGAATGTCTCCTTTTATCTTTTCTCTCGTCATTTCTATGGAGCAAGAAAGAAAAGAAGCGTTGGATGCGGGAAGAGATTTTGACGATGCTTCTATTGAGTCAATCAAAGTTGCATTGATGGGACCTTTTGCAGGAATTGGAGATTCTATCTATACAGGAGCGCTGCGAATTATTGCAACGGGTATCGCATTGGGATTTTCTCAGACAGGCTCATGGCTTGGACCAATTTTATTTGCCCTAGTATTTAATATACCGAATGTATTGATTCGATATTTCGGAGCGACTTTTGGATTAAAACTTGGAAGTACATATATTGCAAAAGCATTAGAATCAGGAATGTTAAAAGCATTTACAAAAGGATTTTCTGTACTCGGATTAATTATGACAGGAGCAATGACTGCTCAGTATGTAAGTTTTAAGACGAGTTTTACGGCTGATTTTGGAGGTACTGTATTTAATCTTCAAAATGTATTAGACCAGATTATGCCGGGATTACTTCCACTAGCTATTACACTACTTTCTTTTGCATATTTACGCAAAAAGAATAATCCAGTTCGAGTATTAATTATTATGTTTCTTGCCTCTTTAGTATTAACGGTGCTGGGCATTTGTGGATAATGATATACAAAATATGATAGATAAAGAGGATGTTAAAAAATTATTTTGCAACATCCTCCTATCATAAATAGAAGGAGGAATACAGATTTAAAATGTGGAAAATAGGATTGATTTTTGGAATTGCAGCGGTATCCTTGCTTTTTACAGCTTTTATGAAACGATATATTTTTACAGATTTATTTGTGGCAATTGAGAGAAAAGACTATGAATATTTTATGCAGAGAATAAATGCTACGAGTACAAGACTATTTTTACCCGAAGTGACGAGGGAGGGGATGACTTTAAATCTGTATATAAAATTATCTCTGGAGCAAAAAATAAGAGAGCAATTTCAGCATATTAGAAAAATGAAACTAAGTAATATAGAGAGACAAAATTTTTTGATGCAGGAACTGGAATATTTTAAGAAAAAACAGGATAAAGAGAACTACAAAAAAGTCAAGATAGAGATGCAGCAATTACTAGATACTCAAAAAAGAAAATAAAAATGAAAGAATAGAAAATTTTTATTTATAAACAGTATATAAAATATTGCATTATAGTACAAAAAAACATGAATGGAGAGAAAAAATGAATCGAAAAATAATTTTAGTTTCCCACGGAAAATTATCAGAGGGTATGGCTCACTCGGTTCAGATGATTTGTGGAGAGCAAGAAAACTTATCGTTTTATGGGATGATGCCGGGAGAAACTTTTGCGGCGTATGCAAAAGAGATAAAAAAAGAGGCAGAAAGACAAAAAGATACGCAGTTTTTTATTATAGGAGATTTATTCGGGGGAAGTGTATGCAATGAATGCACAGAACTTACGCTATTGGAAAATATTACGTTGATTGCGGGAATGAATATGGCATTAGTTATCTTGCTTTTGCTTGAAGAAGGAGAGATAAGTCAGGAAATGCTTCAAGAAAAAATTCATGAGGCGCAAAAAAGCATGAAAGTGATAACGATAGAAGAACAAGAGGATGGAGAAGAAGAATTTTTTTAATATGGAGACCAATATTAAGTTCCTATTATCGAAAGGCGATGCGTTTCCATCTACGAAAAATGAAAGGGTTTAATTTATGAAATATGAATTGGAACAAAAAACGAAAGAGTGGTTAGAGAAAACCTTTGAAAAAATAGAGAAAAAGATTTCAGCGGAATGCGATAGAGTTGGTGACTGTATTCCTTATATCGCAGAAAATGGAAAATATGTGGAAGATAAGGCAAAGACGGATATTGTCTGGTGGACGAATGGATTCTGGCCAGGAATTTTATGGCAGATGTATCATGCGACAGGAGAGGAAAAATATAAGGCAGTTGCAGAAAATGTGGAGAAAAAATTAGACCAGGCATTTGAGGTTTATACAGGACTACATCATGATGTCGGGTTTATGTGGCTCCACTCAGCCGTAGCTGATTATAGGATAACAGGAAATGAGCGCTCAAAAGCGAGAGGACTTCATGCAGCGCATTTACTCGCAGGACGATATAATCCGAGAGGAAAATTTATACGCTCGTGGAATAGAGACCGCTCAGGTTGGGTCATTGTAGATAGTATGATGAATATACCGTTACTATACTGGGCGAGAGATGTGATAGGAGATCCAAGGTTTGAATATATCGCGATGGACCACGCAGATACGGTGATGAAATATACGGTTCGCATGGACGGTTCCTGTAATCATATTATTGTATTGAATCCTGAAAATGGAGAATTGATAGAGACTCCTGGCGGTCAAGGCTATGCGTCAGGTTCTTCCTGGTCAAGAGGACAGGCGTGGGCAATCTATGGATTTGCACTTAGCTATCGGTATACGGGTAAGAAGGAGTATTTGGAAACTGCCAAAAAGGTAGCACATTATTTTATCTCACAGACCGATAGGACAGAGCATTTGGCATTAGTTGACTTTCGAGCACCAGAGGAGCCAAAGTACTGGGATTCCACTGCTGGGGTGTGTGCCGCATGTGGACTTTTGGAGATTGCTTATCATGTGCCAGAAAACGAGAGAGAGTTTTATAGAGAGGCGGCATGGAAGATAATAAGAGCCACAGATGAGAAGTTTTGCAATTGGAATCCAGAATATGACTCGATTGTCCAGATGGGGTCAGGCTCTTACCATACAGAGCATGATAGGCATGTTCCGATTATTTATGGAGATTATTTTTTGATTGAGGCGATTCTTCGATTCCTCGGAAAGGATATATTGATTTGGTAGGTGAGAGCTTGTGATAAAATTATTATGTTTGGACCTCGATGGAACATTGCTTAATTCCAAGAAAGAAATTCCAAAGAAAAATAAGGAGGCCATTTTGTATGCCGTGGGGAGAGGCGTAAAGATAAGTCTTGCTACGGGCAGAAGCAGACAGGCAATTTTGGATATACAAAAAGAATTAGAAGTAAAGACGGATGCGATATGTCTTAACGGAGGCTTGATTTTATGTGATGATAAGATAATACATACTTCTTATATGGACATAGACGACGAAAATAAAATTATAGACATAGCAAAGAAATATCAGACTCAAATTTATATGACGAATGAAGCTGGAAATATGACAGTGGGAAAAATGTCAGAAGGTTTAAAAGAGCAGATGCAAAGAGGAAGTCTGGCAGGGGATTATCAATTCTTTGATACATACGAAGAAATAAAGAGTAAAATTCAAAAAACTCCAATTATAAAAATTGCGATGCAAGATTTTGAGTCGGAGAATTTTGAGAAGATTCGCATAGAACTGCAAAAGATATCGACAATCTCAGTAGAAAGGTCAGACACCTATTTTCTCGATATAATAGGTAAAAAAGGTGGCAAGGGACAGGGCGCTAAAATACTTGCAAAACACTTGGGGATTCCTATGAGCGAGGTTATGTGCATTGGAGATAACGAAAATGATATGGATATGCTTGAAGCAGCTGGAATTAGTATCGCAATGGGAAATGCAGATAGAAAGATAAAGGAAAATGCGGATGACATAACCAAATCAAATGATGACTGCGGAGTGGCAGAAGCAATTTATCGGTATATCTAGGAGTAAAAATTGTGAAAAGAGAGATGGAGAATAAAAAATATAATCATATAAATGGATAGAGTGAGAGGTGAGAAAGAGATGAATATTGTTAATCCAGTATTGAGAGGATTCCATCCAGACCCTTGTTTTTGCAAGGCGAGAGGAAAATATTATATAGTGACATCGACTTTTGAGTGGGTTCCAGGAATTATGTTATATGAGTCAGAAGACCTTGTGAACTGGAAGCCAAGAGGAGGAATTTTAAAAAATTTAAATTTAGAAGGTGTTCCAGATTCGGCGGGTATCTGGGCTCCGTCATTGTCATTTGATGGAGAGTTCTTTTATCTTGTATTTACGATATGCAGACAGATTGACGGTATTTTTAAAGATATAGAAAACTATGTGACGACTGCCTCAGAGCTTGACGGAGAGTGGAGCCCGCCTGTTTTTATCAATGCCTCAGGATTCGACCCATCTATGTTTCACGAAAATGGAAGACATTATATTTTAAATCCACAGTGGGATTCTAGACCGCTTAAGGGACATCAAAAATTTAACGGATTGATTTTGCAAGAATTTGATTTTAAAAAGGGAATGATTGGAAAACCAGAGGTAATTTTTAGAGGCAGCAAAAGAGGAGGAACAGAGGGACCTCATCTTATGAAAAAAGACGATAATTATTATATTATTGCCGCAGAGGGAGGAACTGGGAGACATCATTCTATTGTTGTGGCGAGGTCAAAAGACTTATGGGGACCATATGAAATTTCTCCCTATGACCCACTTATCACATCATGGGAGAAAGATACGATTTTAAAGAAATCGGGGCATGGAAATTTTATTGAGACAAATGACGGGGAATGGTATATGGTTCATCTTTGCGCACGTTATCTCCCGAAAAAAGATGTCAGTATTCTGGGACGTGAGACATCGATTCAAAAAATAGAGTGGAGAGATGGTTGGCCTAGGATGGTGCAGGGAGATTGTGTACCGTCTGTTTTGGTAGAAGCTCCAAGAGGGGCAAAACAGTTTAAACAGCCTGCGACTTATAAGACAGACTTTCATAAAATTGATTTTTCAAAAGAAGGATGGCTTTCGTTAAGAAGTAAATTTGAAGATAAAATAAAATTTCTCAAAAAAGGAATGGAAATAAAAGGGAATCATTCTCTGACCTCTTTGTTTGGTCAATCTTTGATTGCAAGAAGATGGACAAGCTTTGATTTTGAGGCGATGACGACATTGGAGTTTTATCCCTACCATTATGCACAGACCGCAGGTTTAACCTGTTACTATAATACAAAAGTTTTTTATTATTTATATATTGGATATGATGAAGAAAAAAATCAGAGAATAGTGAATATACTTATCAATGATAATTTTCATTTTTCTGAGCCGCTTGGAGGAAAATATATTTATCTTCCAGAACAAGGAGCGATAAGTTTGAAAGTGGAAGTTCATGAAGAGAGGATACAATTTTTCTATTCGTTGAATGAAAAAGACTATAGGAAGGTCGGACCAGCTTTAGACACTACTATACTGAGCGATGAACATGCTGCAGGTTGGGCGTATACTGGGGCAGTGGTTGGAATAACGGCAGTAGATAATTTTAATAAAGATATGAATGCAGTGTTTTTGCAGTTTGAGCAGCGAGATTTTTAAAATAGATAGAGGTAAGAAATGTATTTAAAATTATTTATAATTGACAAAAATAAAAATATTTTAAAGTTGGTAGAGGGCGAAGATGAGGTTTCGATTTCTTATAGAGGAAATTATGAGAGAGGAGATAAAATTTGTCTTGAGATGGAACAAAAGAATGTATTATTAAAAATTCGTTTAGATGATAGTTTAGCAGAAAGTCGAGTTTTTATGAAGAATACAAAGTTTGTATTTGAGATTCCATTTGACAGTCAAAGAAAGCCATATGGTCAAAAGGCATTTACAGGTGAGCGACATTGGGGATATGTTTCTGTTGTGACAGAGCGAGAAAGGGAAAATTATTATAATATAGCGATGAATAGCTTTGATACAAGGGAAAATCAAGTCATATTTCCACATGCGATAACAAATGTAAAAACGGATAATCCTCAGTTTTTTGCGAGAAATGCAATTGACGGTATTTTTGAAACATCTAGTCATGGAAGTTGGCCACATAGTTCATGGGGAATCAATCAGCAGCAAGATGCAATACTTCGAGTTGATTTTGGAAGAGAGATTATTACGGGAGAGGTTATTTTGTATTTGAGAGCGGATTTTCCACATGATAATTGGTGGGAGCGATTACAACTTTTTTTTTCCGACCAGAGTTATATGAAGATAGAGTTGAAAAAAACAGGTGAGGGACAGAAAATCTTATTTCCAGAAAAGGAGATTTCATGGATTCAGATAGAACACTGCATCATGTCTAATGAGGAATCAAAATTTCCAGCATTAAGTCAGATTAAAGTGATGGGAAGGGAGAGTGAATAAATTATCTTTTAACCTAAACATTTCTTGTAAAATAAAAAACTTGCTCTTGTTTTTAGATGAACCAGAGCAAGTTTTTTTATTTTATAGAGTAACTTTTTTTGATTGTGTAGACAACTTCTATATGTGAGTTACTCAAGTATAAATAGATGAAAATTCCCGTTCTAAAATTAAATCAATCCCTGTATCAATATAATCAAAATCAATATCGGCAGAATAAACTGTAAATAGATTTTAAATCCCTTATTCTTTGGAAGTTTTATTCCCTCTCCTTTATTTGCCTCAGCTAAGTAATTATCATATCCCCATCCCCATTTGCTCACGCAAAATAGAAGATAGATGAGAGAACCGAGCGGCAATAATAGATTGCTTACTAAGAAGTCTTCTGAATCGAGTACATTTCGGCTTCCGATTAGCTGTAAATTACTCCAAATATTATATCCGAGAACACAAGGAAGACTAGCTATTAGCACGATAAAAAAGTTAATAAGACTAGATTTCTTGCGACTCCAGCCAAAGTTGTCGATGCAGGCAGAGAGAAGATTCTCAAATACCGCAGTGATAGTCGAGAAGCTGGCAAATGTCATAAAAAGGAAGAATAGGGTTCCCCATAGTCTGCCTCCAGCCATATTCGTAAAGACATTCGGTAATGTAATAAAAATCAACTGTGGTCCAGCGTCAGGTTGGATATCAAAAGAAAAGCAGGCTGGGAAAATAATAAGTCCAGACATTAATGCCACAAAAGTATCAAGTAGACAGATACGGATGGACTCGCCAGCTAATGTATGTTTATCGGACATATAGCTTCCAAATATCTCCATCGCAGCGATGCCAAGACTTAATGTGAAAAATGCCTGGTTCATGGCGGCTGTGATGACATTTCCGTATCCTATCTCTGCGGCGCGGGATAAATCTGGCAGTAGATAGAAGGCGGTTCCTTCTTTTGCGCCTGGGAGAACTAAGCTATGTACGGCGAGAACGATAATCAGGATGAGTAAAATCATCATCATCCATTTTGTGATTTTCTCTAGTCCATTTTGAAGTCCTCGACTGCATACAAAGAAACCGGCAATTACAGTAATTGCCATCCAACCGCCCATCTCAACGGGATTTGCAAGAAGTGATTCAAATACACCGCCAACCTCGTCTGTGCTAAGTCCGTCAAAGGTTCCTGTGGCAAATTTAAAAAAGTAACTTAACATCCATCCAGATACGGTCGTATAATACATCATAAGTAGGTAGCATCCGGCGATACAAACCCAGCCGTGGATATGCCATTTGCTTCCAGGTTTTTCTAATTCACGGTAGGCTAAAACTGCACTTTTTCTGCCCGCACGTCCGACCGCTAATTCCATCGTTAGTACGGGCACTCCCATAATTAATAAAAACAATAGATAGAATAATACGAAAATACTGCCGCCGTTTTCTCCTGCGACATAGGGAAACCGCCATACATTTCCAATTCCGATGGCACATCCAGCGCTTACTAGCAAAAATCCTAGGCGAGAGCCAAAACTTTCTCTCTTCATTTTCATTTCCTCCTTCAGTAAAATATGATTAGAATAAAATTCTATAAAATTATAACAGTATTTTAGTCTTATGTCCATTGGACAAAAAATATAATTCGTAAAAGATAAAATGGATTTGTAAAAAATGCATATGAAATAGAAAAATATATTGTTAAATAAGCCGAGAGAATGAGAAAAAAGCTGAGTGGATAAGAGAATTTTCCAAAAAAGATAGAAAAGATTTAGCTATTTTGCAGGGAGCTTTTTTCTTGTCCGAAACGACCAATTGAGGTATAGTATTAGTATGTAAAACATCAAAAACGAAAAGCAGAGGAATTTAACATGGGAATTATTTTTAATGACAAAACGAAAACAATCACCTTGCAAACAAAGCATTCTTCCTATCAGATGAAAATCGGAAATCTCGATTATCTTTTCCATCTGTATTATGGACCAAGTATCTGCGATGCAGATATGAGCTATCAGATTATGCAGTATGACCGTGGATTCTCAGGAAATCCATACGAATCTCGAAATGCCAGAACTTTTTCTCTGGATGCACAGCCACAAGAATTTACTACACAGCAGCAGGGCGATTTCCGCACGACAAGTATTGAGGTTATCAATAGTGACGGGAGTTATTCTTTCCATGGAAAAGCTGTAGATTTTAAGATTACGAAGGGCAAATATCAGTTAGATACACTTCCATCGGTTTTTGCAAATGAAAATGATACGGCAGATACGTTGGAGGTTAGATTGACGGATTCTGTGAGCAATGTACAAGTGCTACTTCTTTACGGCGTCTTTGAGGAGGCTGATATTATTACTCGCTCTGTAAAAGTTATAAATGCGGGCGATTCATCGATTTATTTGAATAAAATTATGTCTGTCTGCATTGATTTTTTGAATGGAAAAGATTTTGACCTTGTAAGTCTACCAGGACGTTACGGTCAGGAGCGCCAAGTAGAGCGCCAGTCATTAACGCACCATATCCACACAATTGGAAGTGTCCGCGGCTCATCTAGCCATCAGCAAAATCCATTTGTTATTTTATGTGATAAAAATGCCACGGAAGATTATGGAAAATGCTATGGATTCTCTCTTATGTACAGCGGCAATTTCCTCACGGAGATAGAGCTTGACCAGTATGACCAGCTTCGTCTTGTCATGGGAATCCATCCAAAGCAGTTTGTCTATGAACTTAAGCCGCAGGAAGTATTTGAAGCTCCCGAGGTTGTCATGGCATTTTCCGAGCATGGATTTACGGGACTCTCTCATTTATATCATGATTTCTATCGCTCAAACTTATGCAAGAGTAAATTCGTAAAAGACGTAAAGCGCCCAGTATTAATTAATAGCTGGGAAGCTGCATTTATGAATTTTGATGATATAAAGCTTGTGGAAATTGCAAAAGCGGCAAAGAAGATGGGTGTTGACCTTCTCGTCATGGATGATGGATGGTTTGGAAAGCGAGATGACGATAATAGCAGTCTCGGAGATTGGTATGTCAATGAAAATAAAATTAAATGTGGCTTACATAGATTAGTAGAACAAATCAATGATTTAGGGATGAAGTTTGGCATCTGGTTTGAGCCAGAGATGGTCTCAGAAGACAGTGACCTTTACCGCGCTCATCCAGAGTGGACAATGCAGATTCCTGGAAGACATGCAGTTCGCAGTCGAAACCAGATGGCGCTTGATATGAGCCGCAGAGAAGTCCAAGATTATCTCGTGGAAAAGGTAAATGCCATTTTGGATGATGCCAATATTTATTATGTAAAGTGGGATATCAATCGCTCTTTGACCGATATTTGGTCCAATGCTCTTCCTTCTGAGAAACAGGGCGAAGTTTATCATAGATATATCCTCGGCTTATACCGTGTCATGGACAAGATTATTAAGACGCATCCAGATATATTATTTGAGGGATGCAGTGGCGGCGGTGGACGTTATGACCCTGCGATGCTCCACTACTATCCACAGTACTGGGTAAGCGATAATAATCACCCGATTGACCGATTAAAACTTCACTATGGAACATCCTTCGTCTATCCGATTTGTACAATGGGTGCTCATATTTCCGACAGTGGAAAATTTATTCCACTTAAGACAAAAGCGGTCGTTGCCATGTGTGGTACTTTTGGATATGAGCTCGATGCCACACATTTATCTGAGGAAGAACAGGAAGTATGCCGAGAGCAGAGTGAATTATTCAGAAAATATTATGACCTTATTTTCTTTGGCGACTATTATCGCCTGTCCAATCCTTTTGAAGCTGGAAATATGACTGCATGGCAACATGTGTCAAAAGATAAGAGTGAATCTCTTCTAAGCGTCGTTGTCACAAATCTCACTTGCAATGGACCGCAAGAATATATCAAGGCAAAAGGATTAGAGCCAAATGCAATGTATACGATGAATGATGGAGAGGAAGTTTATTCTGGTTCTGCCTTGATGAACGCAGGGATTCCAATTAATAGAGAAGTGCCAGAGTACACGACATTCCAATTTTATTTAAGGAGGAAGTACTAATTTTACTAGAGAAAAAATGTTAGGATGATTTTTACTTCACTCTATGGAATTGTGGATGATTGTTTCGCCAATACACAGCCGAGAGAGGAGACCGATATCTGCCCCACAAACGATAGAGAGTGGAGCGATTTTTCGATATACTTAGACAGCTTTGCCGCTGGAGCACTGTCTGAGCGCCGTAGGCGTGAGTTTGCGGGAGGCGGCAAAAATCAGCGTATGCCTCAAATCGTGGGAACGAACGTGTTTGAGGGACAGATATCGGTCTCCTCTCTCAGCGTCTATCTCCACCCCATTCGTCTGTCCCCATCTCACTCGTCTATCCCCATCTCATTCACCTATCTCCATTAAACTCAAAATAAATTTCTTTAGACAATCCATACAAACTATGCTATATTGTGATAGTACCAAAAACCCAAAATATCTCTCCAAGAAAGGCGGTTTATGAAAAATGAAAAAAATACAAAGCTCTCTTATCCTACTTTTGACTGCATCAATTTGGGGAGTCGCTTTTGTAGCCCAGAGTGTTGGCATGGACTATGTCGGACCATTCACCTTCAATGCAGTTCGTTCCATCATCGGCGGAATTGTCCTAATCCCCTGTATATTTTTACTAGACAAAATATCAGAAAAAGACAAAAAAATAAGCAAAGGAAACCTCGAAATAACAACCACTAACTCAGCAAGCCCAAAGAACAACCACAAAGACCAGAGCAACTTATTCATCGGTGGGCTTTGCTGTGGAACCTTACTCTGTCTGGCAAGCAACTTCCAGCAGATAGGAATCCAATATACAACAGTCGGAAAAGCAGGTTTTATCACAGCATGTTATATTATATTAGTTCCCATACTTGGAATTTTTCTCGGCAAAAAAACAGGAAAGTCCATATGGCTTTCCGTAATCTTAGCAGTAATCGGCCTCTACCTACTATGTATGTCCGGCTCTTTTTCTCTCAACAAAGGAGATTTTTTCGTCCTTTGCAGTGCCCTTTTATTTGCCCTACATATTTTAGTTATAGACTATTTCTCTCCCAAAATAGACGGAGTAAAATTATCCTGCCTTCAATTTTTTGTATGCGGTATTTTATCATCCATTCCCATGTTCCTTTTGGAACATCCAGGATTTTCTACTCTTATTTTGGCATGGAAACCAATTCTCTACGCGGGCGTATTATCTTGCGGTGTCGGCTATACTTTGCAGATTATCGGACAAAAAAACATGAATCCAACTATCGCCTCACTCATCTTAAGCTTAGAATCATGTATCTCCGTCTTAGCTGGATGGTTTATTTTGCATCAAAAATTATCTCTTCGAGAAGTGTTCGGATGTGTTCTTATGTTCACAGCGATTTTGCTTGCACAGCTTTCACAAAAAGACAATTAAAAAATCATCTATTTTTCAAAGCAATTATCCTATGCTTGAGAAATAGATGATTTTTTAATACATCAATTTACAAACCTCTCTCGATACTGGGATGGAGAAATATGATATTTCTTTTTAAAGGAGCGGGAGAAAACAGTAGGGTCTTCATATCCACAGGAATTTGCGATTGTGGCGATGGAGTAATCTGTATTAGCGAGAAGTGCTCTGGCATGGTTTAGGCGAAAGCTGATAAGATATTCCTGTGGAGAATGTCCCATAACCCGCTTAAATAAAGTATATAAATGATTTCTCGTAATCCCAAGCTCATCGGCAATCTCATGAATATGAATCGGTCTATAATAATTCCTTTTTATAAAGGAAATCGCCTGCATCACATACTCGTCCGCACTCGTTCTTCCAAGCTCAGGGGCATTGCTGGGATTTGCAGAAGTGGCTATAAGGGCAAGGAAGGAATAAAAAAGCGATTGGCGGAGCAAAATTTGTTCAAAGCTTCCCTCGGTGCATAATAGCATTTGGTCTGCAATCTCGGTAAGATACTTGGATTCTTTGCAGGAAAAGCGAGAATAATCTTTTCCAAAACCGATGGAGGATAAAACCTCGCGGGTGCGTTCCCCGGAAAATCCGATACAAATATAACTCCATGCTTCTTCCTTGGAAGCATAATAATAGCAAGACTGATTCGGAGGAATAAAAATTCCCTGTCCAGTAAGAAGCGTATATTCCTCCTTTCCAGAGCGTATCTTCGCCTTGCCGAGCAGACTATAGACAATCATAGGATGAAATCTCAGGGAAGGACCAGTACTATGTCCAGCGGGACAAGTCGTCTTTTCGCAAAAACAAATATAAAAATCTTTAAAAAAATTATCGTTGAGAGATGCACTCTGAAACTGATTCATGCTTATTTTCCTTTCTTATCTGGATACTTTATCGGGCTATTCTTTTTCTTACCTGCATATTTTATCGGGCTTTCTTCTTTTCTATCTGCATATTCTATCGGATTACTCTCCGGATGTTCAATATTATATTTTTGATAGAGCAAAGGAGAGATAAGGTATTTTTTCCGAAACGCCTTGGAAAAAACATCGGCATTTCGATATCCACAAAGATATGCGATTTCATTAATGCTGTAGGTTGTCGTAGTTAGGAGGTCTCTCGCACATCCGAGACAGAAATTAGATAAATACTCCTGCGGAGACTGATTTAATTTCTCTTTAAATAGAGTGAAGAGATGATTTCTCGTAATTCCCAAATAATTGGCGATATCCATAACCGTAATATGGTTAGAGTAATTAGACTGAATAAAATCTAGAGCCTTTGCGATATGATAATTACCAGGGCTTCCAAAGGATTCTATCTCCTTCTCATTCGATACATTTTTGGCGAGTATACGGAAAAAGGAGAGCAGTAGGGAATGTTGAGAGAGGGAAGTTGCGGTGTCGGGGTTTGCTGGAAGCTGAAAAAATTCATCTATAATAGAGAGAATTTCCTCCTTATTTTCACAGGAAAAGATAGGGTTCTCTCTTTTTAACCCGAGAGATTGGACGATGGAAGGAGCGAGTGAACCGTTAAAACCAACCCAGATATAGCTCCAGGGCTCTTTAGAATCTGCGTAGTATTGAGTAGAGATTTCAGGTTCAATCAAAAAACCCTGTCTCTCGTGCAGAGCGTATTTTTTTCCATTTGTCTCAAAATATCCCTTACCTGATATAATATAGTGAATTAAATAATTCAGCCTGACATCAGGACCAAAATTATGGCCGGGGAGACAGGTTGATTTTCCGCCACCACAAAAATAAATATCATGAAAAAGATAGGGTGCGGGCAATAATACATGAGCTTGTTCCATTTTTCTCTCTCCTTATATGATAAATTCATAGTCGATATAATCGGTTTTTATTTGTTTTGCATTATAGTACAACTGTAGAAGAAAGTAAATAAAAAAATATTTCTGGAATTTAATCTAACATTTTGACGGATATTGCTTACATCTATTTCTACCACAATACTGTGCTAAAATTTATAATAAAACCATAAATAAATTACATGATACCAGGGTCAAAAGGTCTAAAATCCGATGCAAGCTTACTTGCAAGAGGATTTTTGAACTTGGGACCCGCCAAAAACGTGAATAAGTAGCCATTTTTCGGAGAAAAATGAGCGGATTATGAATGTTTTTGAGAATTGCGGAAGCACATTGTGCGGAGCAATTCGGTATCATAGGGGTCAAAAGCTCTTTTGACCCCAACATCATTACATATATGGAGGGAAATTTATGAAGACAAAAAGAATGAAAAAAATGGTTTCTGTCCTTATGGCATCTGCCATGCTCGCCTCTCTTTGTGCCTGCGCAGGAAGCGATACAGGAGATGGAGGCCAAGGAAGTTCTGGTACAAGCGATAAGTTGACTGTTGCAATCTGGGATAGCGGACAAAAAGATGGGTTGGACGAGATTATCAAAGACTATACAGAGGCGACAGGAGTTCCAGTTGAAGTTCAGGTTGTAAACTGGGACCAATACTGGACGTTACTCGAGGCTGGAGCTACTGGAGGTGAACTCCCAGATGTATTTTGGATGCACTCAAATGAGGCTCAAAAATATATGGAAAATGATATGCTATTGGATTTGACAGACCGTATTGCATCAAGTCAAAAATTAGAGATGGATAAGTTTCCACAAGATTTGAAAGATTTATATACGTTAGATGGAAAGACGTACGCAATTCCAAAGGATATGGATACGATTGCTCTTTGGTATAATAAGACGATGTTCGATGAGGCTGGAATCGAGTATCCAAATGAAGACTGGACATGGGATGATTACTATGATGCGGCCGTTAAACTGACGAAGAAAGATGGAAGCCAGTACGGAACAACGATGGGACCTTCCAGCAATCAGGATGGATGGGAAAATATGGTATATTCCATGGGCGGAAAAGTAATTAGTGATGATAAGACAAAATCAGGTTTTGATGACCCAAATACAATTAAGGCAATGGAGTATGTTGAGAAATTAATTCAAAATGCAATGCCACCGGCGGCTACCATGTCTGAGACTGGCGGAGATGTATTATTCCAGTCTGGAAAGGTTGCCATGTGTACCTTCGGCTCTTGGATGATTGCTCCTATGAAACAAAATGACTATGTTGCAGAAAACTGTGCTGTCGCAGTTCTTCCAAAAGATGCAAAGACTGGAAGAAGAGTATCTATCTATAATGGATTAGGATGGGCTATCAGTGCAGGCACAAAAAATCCAGATGCAGCTTGGGAGTTAGTAGAGTGGTTTGGCTCGAAAGATGGACAGACAAAGCAGGCAGAGCTTGGAGTTTCCTTATCCGCATATGATGGAGTTTCCGATGGATGGAAAAATAATACAGATTTATTTGATTTACAGCCATATTTGGATATGAGAGAGGATATTGTCATTCGTCCATATAGCAAGACAACGGTGACATGGGAGAATAAGATTACAGAAGACTTAAAGGAAGCGAAAGCTTGGGGTGGAAGTAAGTCAATGAAAGATGTCTGCGCTCAAATCACAACAGATATGAATCAAATTTTGGCGGAAGAAAATCAATAAAAATCAAAGGAGTGAGTGAGACATGCCTAAGAAAGGAACCAGTCAGGAAAGAAATGAGTTCATTTGGGGTTGGATTTTTATTTTGCCAACAATGCTTGGTTTAATTATCTTAAATATTTATCCTATTATTCAGACCATTATTCAAAGTTTCTATAAAACAGGAGCTTTCGGCAAGGGTAATATTTTCATCGGTTTAGACAATTACACAAAGATGTTTGGTGACCCTGAAGTTTGGCAGTCATTAATTAATACATTTAAGTATGCAATCGTGGAAGTGCCATTTTCCATCGCTATCTCTTTAGTACTCGCTGTATTATTGAATCGTAAGATGGCAGGTCGTTCTGTATATCGTACTATCTTCTTCTTACCTATGGTAGCTGCTCCAGCTGCTGTTGCCATGGTTTGGAGATGGTTATTTAACTCAGAGTTCGGTTTATTGAATCATATTTTCCATACAAAGATTAACTGGGTTTCTGACCCTAATATCGCGGTATATGCCATCGCTGTCATCGGTATCTGGTCTATTATCGGCTATAATATGGTACTCTTCTTATCGGGACTTCAGGAGATTCCAAAGGATTACTACGAGGCGGCAAGTATCGACGGTGCGAATGGTATCGCTCAGTTTTTCAATATTACAATACCATTATTATCCCCAACGATTTTCTTCGTGCTTATCACGAGAGTCATCGGTGCGATGCAGGTATTTGACTTAATCTATATGGTAATGGATAAAAATAACCCAGCTTTAGCTAAGACACAGTCCTTAGTATATTTATTCTATCAGTATTCATTCGTAGAGAATAATAAAGGTTATGGTTCTGCCATCGTTGTATTATTGTTAGTCATCATTATGATTATCACAGTAATCCAAAATATTGGTCAGAAGAAGTGGGTTTATTATAATTAGAATTAGGAGGAAAAGATATGGACAGTAGTATGGAAAGAAACGCAAAAATCACCAGTATTGTAATTCATGTTGTTTTAATCCTAGTATCAATTACAATGTTAGTACCATTTATATGGATGGCTTTGACCGCCTTTAAGACAGTAACAGAGTCAACTTCTGTGAATCCGTTTGTTATTTTTCCATCTGAGTGGAGAACAGATAATTTTACAACTGTTATGAATAATATGGACTTTGGTGGCTTATATATTAATACATTACTTTTAATTTTAGGACGTGTTATTTTTGCTGTATTAACTGCAACTTTGGCGGGATATGCATTTGGTCGTTTGAACTTTAGGGGAAAAGGAATTATGTTTTCTCTTATTATGATTCAAATGATGGTGCCTGGACAGATTTTCATCATTCCTCAATATTTAATGGTAAGTAAAATGGGAATGCTAAATACAATCTTTGCTTTGATTTTCCCAGGTATCGTAACCGCATTTGGTACATTCTTATTAAGACAGGCTTATATGGGCCTTCCAAAGGACTTGGAGGAGGCAGCGAGACTAGATGGATGCAATATTCCTCAGACCTTCTTATTCATCATGGCTCCGCTGACAAGGTCCTCCATGGTCGCTCTTGGAATCTTCACAGCAGTATTTGCATACAAAGACCTTATGTGGCCATTAATCTGTAATAAGGACGTAATGCCACTCTCCGCAGCTCTTGCCAAGATGCAGGGACAGTATGCTAGTAATTATCCACAGTTGATGGCAGCATCTTTATTAGCTTGTATTCCTATGATTGTTTTATATTTGATTTTCCAAAAGCAATTCATCGAAGGTATCGCAACATCAGGCGGAAAGCTATAAACAATAGAAAAATACTTCTTGATATCCTCCTTTATCAAGAAGTATTTTTTTATATGGTAAAATCATACTTGAGATTACTATGTTCAATATGGGATGCCTCCACCATTTTCTTTACAGACGTCATATAATGCTCCAAAATCGCATTGCAGATGGTAGGGAGGTGTCCAGTTTTACAGGCGTCGACAAGTTTTTTATGTATCATATACTGGCTATGAACCATTGTTTTTAAATCGATTTTTGTATTATTGCTGATAATAATATTGCCGTATTCTAATGTCTCCCAGGCTTTTTTTAATCTTGGAAAGGAAACTAATTGCATAATCTCATGATGCATTTTATTGTCCAACTCGAATATCTTTTGGCAATCTTCCTGGGTCAATTGTCTCATTTCCTCTAAAATATTCTCCATCCGACAAATCACTTCTTCGGGAAACCTGTTGCCGTATAATTTCACTGCCATTATCTCATAATTTGCGCGCATATAGTAAATTTCGTACACATCTTCTATCTCAACGGTGCGCACAAAACAGCCGACATTTCTTGTGTACTCAATCATCCCTTCTTGTTCTAGTTGTCTTAACGCCTCGCGAATTGGACCTCTGCTAATATGAAATTCCTCTGCTAAATCTTGCTCTACGATTTTGGTTCCAGGTTTTAAATCTCCATTTATAATTCTCACTCTGATGATGTCTACTACGTTTTCACGTAATGTACGGTATTTTAGTCCAATCATATTTTTATCCTTCCTTATTTATATTCCAAGATACCAGGGTCAAAAGGTCTAAAATCCGATGAAAGCTTGCTTGCAAGAGGATTTTTGAACTTGGGACCCGCCAAAAACATGAATAAGTAGCCATTTTTCGAGGAAAAATGAGCGGATTATGAATGTTTTTGAAGATTGCGGGAGCACATTGTGCGGAGCAATCTGGTATCAAAGGGGTCAAAAGACCTTTTGACCCCAACATCATTCCAATAAAAATATTTTATCATAAACAACTTATCTCGTAAACAGAGGGTTTTCAAGATTTTTGGCATTTCGAACAAAATCTCGTTGATGGAGTTCTAAATTTAGAGTATAATATAACGGTTATTGGAGAATATAATTTTTATTTATGATGCGATGACAGAAAGGAGAGCGCTTATTGGATTTAAGAAAAAATTTGTTTTAGGAGGAAAAGGATAATGAATACGATTATAATTAGAAAATTTGAAGATAGAGATTTGGAAAGTATGATAGAGATTTGGAATGAGGTTGTGGAGGAGGGAATCGCCTTTCCACAGGAGGAACTTCTAGATAAGAGTACGGGAGAAGCATTTTTTCATGGACAGACCTACTGTGGTGTCGCAGAAAATACAGATACAGGAGAAATACTGGGACTTTATATTCTTCACCCAAATAATGTCGGAAGATGTGGACATATTTCCAATGCGAGTTATGCGGTGGCTTCCAAAAGCCGCGGACTTCATATCGGAGAGAAATTAGTACTGGACTGTATAGAGCAGGCGAGATTACATAGATTTGGGATAATTCAGTTTAATGCTGTCGTCGCTTCCAATATTCATGCGAGACATTTATACGAGAGACTTGGATTTAAGCAGCTTGGAGTGATACAAAACGGGTTTCGCCTAAAAAATGGAGAGTACGAGGATATTTGTCCATACTATATAGAAGTTTAGTGTAAAATACGAGAACAAAAAGAAAGATATTGGAGATACTAGAAGAGAAAGGAAAATAAAAAGGCATTTGGGGAATTATCTCCATTTGAAAGAAGAGAAGAATAAAATCGATTATCTTGTGAGGGAGGAGAACGAAAATGACAAAACTACAAATAGAAACGATATTAAATTCGCAGCATAAATATTATGCATCTGGAAGAACTCTTTCATATAAGAGACGTATGGTGGCATTAAAAAGACTTCGGATGAGCATTTTGAGATATAGGTCTAAGCTAGAGAGAGCTTTGCAAAAAGATTTGGGAAAAAGCAAGACCGAGGGATATATGTGTGAGATTGGTTTGACTTTGTCTGAGCTATCTTGGATGGAGAAGAATTTAAGACATCTTATGAGGGAAAAAAAGGTGGCAACTCCCCTATCACAGTGCGTTTCTAGAAGTTTTCAATCCCCATCTCCGTACGGAACGGTGCTTATTATGAGTCCTTGGAATTATCCAGTTCTCTTAACTTTGGAGCCGTTGATTGATGCGATTGCAGCTGGAAATACCGTGATTTTAAAACCAAGTGCCTACGCCCCAAATGTGGCCGCAGTGATAGAGGAGATGATTCGAGCTTCTTTTCCACCGGCATATGTTTATGTCGTAAACGGCGGCCGCGCGGAAAATCAGGCATTGCTTGAGCAAAAATTTGATATGATTTTCTTTACCGGTAGCAAAAATGTGGGAAGAGAGGTGCTAAAAAAAGCGGCCAATCATTTGACGCCTGTTGTATTGGAACTGGGAGGCAAAAGTCCTTGTATCGTGGAGAAGACTGCAAAGATTAAGCTTGCTGCGAGAAGGATTGTATTTGGAAAATACTTAAACTGCGGTCAGACTTGTGTGGCTCCAGACTATATTCTATGTGATAAAAAGATAGAAAAACAATTCATTGCAGAAATAAAAAGAGAGATTAACCGCCAGTTTGGAAAGCCAGTCAAGAAATCAATAAAGCTTCAGTCGGGAACGAAGCCTCTCGAGAATAAAAACTATGGCAAAATTATTAATGAAAAGCATTTTAATCGTCTGATTGGATTAATCGACAAGGAGAAGGTCGTATACGGAGGAAAATCAGATAAAAGGAGCTTGCGAATTGAGCCGACTGTTATGGCTGGAGTGACATGGGATGATGCCATTATGCAAGAAGAGATTTTTGGACCAATTCTTCCAATTCTAACATACGAATCTCTAGATGAGGCGATTGGAATGATTCAAAGACATCCACATCCACTTGCATTATATTGCTTTACAGAGAGAAAGGCAGTACAAAGAAGAGTGATGTCGCAATGTCGATTTGGCGGTGGCTGTATCAATGATACCGTTATCCATCTCGCCACCAGCAATATGCCGTTTGGCGGCGTCGGAGAAAGTGGCATGGGATGCTATCACGGAAAAGACGGATTTTTGGCTTTCACTCATATGAGGAGTATCGTGGACAAGAAAACATTTTTCGATTTGCCAATTCGATACCAGCCTTACGGAAAAATCAAGGATGCATTGATCCAGATTTTTTTAAGATAAGAAATAGTTATCGAAGAAGAAGTTGTTTATTTTAGCGCTTCTAAGCGAGCAACTATAGAATGTTACAAATATATTAAACAAGTTTTGTGCAATTATTACAAAACAAAAACAAACTGTACTTGTTTAGTATATTTGTACCCGTTATTAGTGTATTTTTGGTCATTGTTCTGCGAAATGGAATTTGATATAATGTATAAACGTTAAATCCTTTTTTACCGATTGTCTTATCATTAGGAGAAAGACGAGGTGGAAAATACATATGCAGACAAACACGAAAAAAAGAACACTATTATTTTTTGGAATGCTATTTGCTCTGTCGATAGCAGTTCTTTTTTCGACAAAATCAGAGGCTGCATCCAAGACGGGATGGGTTTCAGGAGGAACAACCTACTATCAAAAAAATGGAAAAAAGATAACGGGCCTGCAAAAGATAGGAAATTATTACTATTATTTTGACAGTAAAGGCAAGATGACAACAGGGTGGAAGACGATAAAGGGGAAAAAGTTTTATTTTAAGAAAACGGGGACAGTTGGACAAAAAGGAAGGATGCTGACGGGATGGACCAAGATTGGCAAGTATACATATTATTTTAAGGCGACTGGCGGCAAGTACACAAAAGGAAGTTTGCTGACAGGACGGGTCAAGATTGGGAAATATACGTATTATTTTAAGAAGACGGGTAAGACTGGACAAAGAGGAAAGATGTTGACTGGCTGGAGGAAGCTAGGAAAATATACGTATTATTTCAAGAAGACCGGAGGCAACGGTACAAAGGGAAGGATGTTGACTGGCTGGCATACGATTTCAAAGAAGTATTTTTATTTCAATAAATCGGGACATTTATTGACAGGAAGTCACAAAATTTCAGGAAAAACATTTTACTTTAGAAAAACAGGCAAGACAGGAGTGAAAGGCTCGGTTTTTACAGGGACAAGGACGGTGAATAATACGACATATTATTACCGGACAACCGGAAAGATTGGCGTGAAGGGAGCCCTGTATAAGACAACAAAGAAGACGAGCACACAGTCTAAGCCGATGACACCTCAGACAACGAAAAATATGACAAAGTCTCAGTTTGTCGCATATGTCGGTAACCTTGCGAGAAAGGATATGAAAAAGACAGGCATCTTGGCATCTGTGACGACCGCTCAGGCGATTTTGGAGAGTAATTACGGACAGTCTGGACTTGCCAGAAATGCGAATAATCTATTCGGTATTAAGGCGGGAACGGTATGGAATGCATCTGCCTGGAATGGAAGAATTTACCAGACTTCGACGAGAGAATATCTAAATGGACGGTATGTCACAATCGTGGATAAGTTTCGAGCATATGATAGCTGGGAGAAGAGTGTTCTAGACCACTCCTATTATCTGAGAAAAGCAAAGAATGGAAGTAAGCTTCGCTATGCTGGAATATCCACTTGCAGAGATTATAGGAGGGCAGCTCAGATTATTAAAAATGGCGGCTACGCCACAGCGCCAAATTATGTGGAAGTACTCTGCAATATTATAAAGAGCTGGAATTTGACAAAATACGACGTATAGAAAGTGGATATGCCTGCGAAAGGCAGTAGTCATACAAGAGGGCTGACTTACGAAGCTGAGTTTGGAAGAAAAAACAAAATATCTCGGTGATGGAGAGTATCACTGGGATATTTTTTTGTTCTTTTTTAGCTTAGGTGTTGCAACAAAGTCTCGAACGTTGTAAAATAAAAAAGATAAAACGAATTTTGGAGAGTGGGTAGAAGATGAAGATAGAAATTACAGCTCCTTATTTATGGTTGCCAGTGCAAAAGGACAATGAAGAAATAAGAATACATATTTATGCGAGAGAGAAGAAGATACGAGAGTTTGATATTTGTCTTGGCAATCCAAGATGTGACTTTTATGCCTATATCGACGTTGAGCACTATATGGGACAAGAACTCGATATAGTGGCTGACGTGGCAGAGGAAAAACTAAATAATATTTTCTGTTATAAGGAGAAACCGCAAAATGTATATCCATTTCGACCACAGCTTCATTTTGCTCCGCCGGTCGGCTGGAATAACGACCCGAACGGTCTGGTGTACAAAGATGGTATCTATCATCTATATTATCAGTGGAACCCGTTTGGCGTAGAGTGGGGAAATATGCAGTGGGGACATGCGATAAGCAGAGATCTCATTCATTGGGAGCATAAAAAAGAGGCGTTAGTCCCAAATGAGACAGGACAGATGTACTCTGGATGTGCGATTGTGGACGAGGAAGATAAGCTTGGATATGGCAAGGGTAGTCTATTGTTTTATTATACAGCGGCGGGTGGAATGAATGACTGGTCAAAGGAGGCTGGCAATACTTTTACCCAGAGGTTGGCTTACTCCACGGACAATGGAGACAGCCTGCAGTTTTCTGATAAATTTTTGATGAATAATATAGAGAGAGAGAACCGTGACCCAAAGGTATTTTATCACGAAGAAAGTCAAGCCTATATTATGGTTTTATATTTGGATGAATCTGAGTTTGGAATTTACCGCTCCACAGATTTGATTCATTGGGAAAAGACACAAAAGCTTGAGTTTGAGGATATGTGGGAATGTCCAGACCTCTTTGAGTTATCTGTCGTCAATGAGGAGGATACGAAGAAATGGATTTTTTGGTCGGCAGACGGATATTATGTAGTCGGGACATTTGATGGGTACGAGTTCTTAGCAGAGTCTGAGGTGAAAAAAGCGTATGTCGGTGTTTTACCCTACGCTGCGCAGACTTACTCTAATATAAAAGATAGAGTGGTCAGTATCTCGTGGATTCGTATCTTGAATGATTGGGGAAATTATAGAGGCCTTATGTCGATTCCGCAGGAATTATCTCTAAAAAAGGTCAAAGATGAGTATATGATGCAACTCAAACCTGTGAGAGAGTTAGAGCAGATTGAGCAAAAAAGAGTAGTACTCGAGGATGCGAAGGAGGGATTTTCTTTTCCTCTGGAGGGAAGAGCGTTAAAGCTCTCTCTTAGATGGAAGCAGGAGGATAAGAGAAAGGCCTGTATTTATCTAAAGAATATTATTATTTATATTGATTTTAAAAAGGGGATGATAAGTCTCGAGCAGATGAGCAAAAATACACCAGAGATGATAGGGTATTTTGATAATCAAAAGGAGTTTGACCTCGATTTGATAATTGACCAGGAGATTATTGAATTTTATGGGGCGGACGGCATCGTCTATGGAGCGATGGAGACGGATGAGAATATACTAGGCTATAAGCTTATCTGTGAGTCAGAGTCAGAGCTTGGAAAAGTGGAGTACTGTCAGTATGAAAAGACGTTGCAATGATTAGAAAAAGTGCAAGAGAAAAGGGAAATGGAATTTTGGTGCAAAAGAAAAGTTCATAAAAAAATACATAAAAGATAATTGCGAATAGAAGAAAAATTTTGTATAATGACATAAGACTAATCATTAGGAGAGTATTGGTAAAATGCAGAGACATAAACTAATAAGAAGAGGGGTACAAGAAGGAAAAGAGGGTATTTTAGGAAAGATTTTTCAGCAGAAGACAGTGGCAGTGGATGAGCTTCAGCAGATTGACGAGTGGCTTTTTAGTGAGAAGGAGAGCCAGTGCAGAATTATTAATATTGAGTTTATGAGGAATTTTTTTGGAGAGCATGAAAAGCTGTTTATTGAGCGCACCAAAGAGTATTTTGGGGATTCTATTATCTACTGTAATATGAACCAGACGGAGGCGTACATAATTCTCCGCGATAAGAAATATCAAAAAGGACAGGTTTTGGAGGGAAATTTACAAAATTTAATTCACAGAGCTGCCTTATTGAATAAGGATGAGGTTTCTGTCGTTGTCGGTAAGGAAGTTTTTTCTCTCGGAGAATTTATGGCGGAGGCAAAGAAAGTGCGCTCTGTCAGGTTAAAAGTCTTTGGGTATAATAACGGAATTGTCTGGTTGACAGAGGAGAATAATAAGAATATTATGGCGATTGAATCTGTGGAGCAGCAGTTTTTGTTGGCGGCGGAGGTGAACGATAAGGAGCTGATTCGCCAATTTAGCAAGAGATTGCTTCATCTTGTTGTGGAGAGCAAGTTGCTTAGCCGTCTTTATACGCAGAATATCTGTTATACGATGATTCATGCGGTATATGAGAAGAATAATATCGACCATGCGAAGATTATGAAAGCGGTAGATACGCTGTTTAAGACGGAAGAATTGAGAGAGATGCTAGAGAAGTTTGACGAGGTCTTTGACGAGATTTTGGATACTCTAGAAGACAGCAATGTGGATGCAGAGGATTTAGTGAAAAGAATTAAAGAGATAGTTGCGCAGGAAGACGACGAGGAGAATCTAGGGCTGACTGCTATCTCGAAGAAGCTTCAGATGGAGCCAAGTTATGTGAGTTATCTGTTTAAGACTGTGGAGGGTAGGACCTTGATGCAGTATATTGCGGATGAGAAGGAGAGTTTATTGTACTAAGGGGATTTTACATAGGAAGTTTGGAAAGTTAGAAAGAATGGGCGTCAATGGGAAGTTGGAGTCCATTTTTTTTGGAAAATGATGGGAACAGACGCTAAGAGAGGAGGCAGGTATATGCCCCTCAAACACGTTCGTTCCCACGA
>JAUUSJ010000352.1 GCA_030841965.1 Blautia sp. | reverse complement strand
CCAGATTGGAAATCCTAAAATGATTTCATCATAGGCATCGATGTCTATATCCGCATCCAACACTTCTGGTCTAAATTTCTTATCATTCATCTCTACACTGCTTCTGGATTTTTTATTCATCCAGTCAAGATCCTCTTTTGTATAAGGAATCTTCGGTGTAATCTCAAACAAATCTGCTCTTGCATAATCAGCAATCATTTCTGCCACTTTTCTCGTTGTTCCACTTGCGCTGAAATATGCCACTAATTTTTTTCCCATAATTATCCGTCTCCTTTACAAAAATAGATGTGCAAGATATTTTTCTATCCTACACATCTATTTTATGCTTTATAGTCACACTATGTCCAATACTTATATTGTATTCACTTTTATGCCAGAAAGGCATTGATTTCTTCTATCATCTTATTTACCGCCTGCGAATAAGGAATATTTCTTCTCCAGGCAATCACACAGTTTGCAGTAATTTCCGGATAAAGCCTTCTTTGCACAAGAATATCTTCCCGCCAATATTTTACAGCTCCTTCAATAGATATTGGATACCCAAGTCCATTTGCCGCCATCACACCGGCATTTGTTCCAAGATTGCTTATAAATGAAATATCAAGATTGGAAAAATCTTTCCCAAACCAATTTGCAAGTTCACTCTGAACCCCCACCCTTTCCGGCAAAATAAGTGGCTTATCCAAAAGTTCCTTCTTCTCTATATACTTCTTATCAGCAAGCGGATCATCAGGACAAATGCCTACTACCCATGTCGCAGTATGAATCGCCATCTGAACAAGAGGATATTTTTCTTTATAGCGCTTGCATATCTTTGCCAATGTTTCTACTGTTGTAAACTCTCCGCAGCCAAAAGTAACCGTTCCCTCTATCACATCTTTCGTTCCTCTTAGTTCTTCCAGCGTTCGTTCTTCAAGATTAAGGATTTCCAACGCCCTTCTCTTTAACAGAATCCCCTCATCTGTAAGCGTAATGCTTTTCCCTTTTCGAACAAACAGAACAATACCCAGCTCTTCCTCAAACGCTGCAAGTTGTCTGGATAGAGTTGGCTGTGTGATGTGTAGTTGTTCCGCTGCTTTTGTAAAACTTTGTTCTTTTGCTACTGTCAAAAAATAGCGCAGTATTCTTAATTCCATACGAATATCCCCTTTCATCTATGATTATACAGCAACGTCTTTTATTGTAAAATAAAAAGTGTGTTTTTGTGGTGTCTGATAGATTTATGAGAATATAAAGAAATCCCCGAAAACTCGATGTTTTCGGGGAAAACTGTTCTTTCTGATATTCGGTTTGAATTATCGTTTAGGTAACTTGGAACACTTGATTTTACTGGGTTCTTGAAATGTGGTGTTGCATACACGTTACAAACGCAGGGCTTCTCATT
>JAUUSJ010000180.1 GCA_030841965.1 Blautia sp. | reverse complement strand
AAAAATCAGCGTATGTCGAAAAACCGTGGGAACGAACGTGTTTTTAGAGGACATACCGCCCGCCTCTCTTTGCGTCAATCTTCCATTTTCCCCCATCTGCCCTTCATCCTTTCTGAGTCAATCTTCCATTTCCCCCCATCTGCTCTCTATCCTCTTTACATTAAATTTTACACTACCATATTTTCAGTTTTATATTTTATTTTTCCAATCCGTATGCTATAATAACTATTTAGGAAAAATAGGAATTATAAGCCAGAGGAGCAAAAGCTCTCCTATTTCATTTATCTTTGTCTGTCAAGCAGACATACATGATTCGAGGAAATAATAAAGATAAGGAAGGTAGAATTAGCTATGATGAAGTTAACAACAGTGAAAGAAATTTATCGAGAGCGAGAGAAATTCTTAGATAAAGAGGTCACAGTCGGCGGTTGGGTTCGCAGTGTTCGTGGTTCTAAAAACTTTGGATTTATTGTACTACATGACGGTTCTTTTTTTGAGACATTGCAGATTGTATACCATGATACCATGGAGAACTTTGCAGAAATCAGCAAGATGAACGTAGGCACAGCAATTATAGTCAAAGGTACATTAGTAGCCACCCCACAGGCAAAACAGCCGTTTGAAATTCAAGCCACAGAGGTCACAATCGAGGGCGCTTCAGCTCCAGATTACCCACTTCAGAAAAAACGCCATGGAATGGAATTTTTAAGAACCATGACTCATCTTCGCCCAAGAACAAATATGTTCCAGGCAGTATTTAGAGTCCGTTCTCTCTGCGCTTATGCGATTCATCAATTTTTCCAGGAGAGAGGATTCGTATATGTGCATACTCCCCTCATTACCGGAAGTGACTGCGAGGGCGCAGGCGAGATGTTCCAAGTCACAACATTGGATATGAAAAATCCCCCAATGACGGAGGATGGAGAAATCGATTATAGCCAAGATTTCTTCGGAAAAGAGACAAATCTCACCGTAAGCGGTCAGTTAAATGGAGAGACTTACGCACAGGCATTCCGAAATATTTATACATTTGGACCAACTTTCCGTGCGGAAAATTCCAATACAACTCGCCATGCAGCAGAGTTTTGGATGATTGAGCCGGAATGTGCATTTGCAGACCTTCAAGACAATATGGACCTAGCTGAGGCTATGTTAAAATATATTATTCGCTATGTGATGGAAAATGCTCCGGAGGAGATGAAGTTCTTTAATTCTTTTGTGGACAAAGGGCTCTTAGAGCGCCTGAACAATGTTGTCGACTCAGATTTTGCTCATGTGACCTATACAGAGGCGATTGAGATTTTAGAGAAGAATAATAAGAAATTTGACTATAAAGTATCTTGGGGTGTTGACCTTCAGACGGAGCATGAGCGCTATCTGACAGAGCAGGTATTTAAGAAACCAGTCTTTGTCACAGATTATCCAAAGGAGATTAAAGCTTTCTATATGAAGATGAATGAGGATAATAAGACAGTGGCAGCGATGGATTGTCTCGTTCCTGGAATCGGTGAGATTATCGGTGGAAGTCAGAGAGAGGATGATTACGATAAGCTTCTTGGTCGTATGAATGAGTTGGGATTAAAGGCTGAGGATTATGACTTCTATCTTGACCTTAGAAAATACGGTTCCACTCGTCATTCTGGATTTGGTCTTGGTTTTGAGCGCTGTGTCATGTACTTGACAGGGGTTGGAAATATCCGAGATGTCATTCCGTTCCCAAGAACAGTGAAAAACTGTGATTTATAAGAAGAGATAGATATGATTTTATGGGGTTGCCGCAAAATGAAAATTTATTTTGTGGCATCCTTATTATGATGATAAAAAGTATGGAGGTTTCGTATGAGTATAATTGAGAGTAAGAAAAAATTAGGTTTTGGTTTGATGCGATTGCCATTATTAGATTCTAATGATGACGCTAGCATCGATATAGAGCAGACGAAGAAAATGGTAGATATATTTCTTGAGAGAGGTTTTACCTATTTTGATACAGCTTGGATGTACTGTGGATTTAACAGTGAGAATGCGACGAAGGAAGTGCTTGTAGATAGATATCCAAGAGAGAGCTATACGCTAGCTACAAAGCTTCACGCAGGATTTATTAAGACAAAGGAAGATAGAGATAAGATTTTTGAGCAACAAAGAGCAAAGACTGGTGTAGAGTATTTTGACTATTATTTATTGCATGATATGGGGCATGACCACTATGAAATTTATAAAAATTTAGATTGTTTTGAGTGGATTATGGAGAAGAAAAAACAGGGATTAGTGAGACATATTGGATTTTCTTTTCATGATAATGCCGAGTTGCTTGATAAAGTGCTCACAGAGCATCCAGAGATGGAGTTTGTGCAGCTTCAAATCAATTATCTTGACTGGGATAGCGAGGCGATTCAGTCTAGGAAATGTTATGAGGTGGCTATAAAGCATGGCAAGCCGGTTATTGTTATGGAGCCAGTAAAGGGTGGAACGCTCGCAAATGTGCCAGAGAATGTTGAGACAATGTTTAAAAATCATGATGCGAGCATGTCGATTCCTTCTTGGGCAATTCGATTTGTGGCGAGTCTTGATAATGTTAAGATGGTTTTAAGCGGAATGAGTAATATGGAGCAGTTGCTTGATAATACAGATTATATGATGGATTTTAAGCCGTTGACGAAGGAAGAGATTGGTATGGTTCATACGGCTGCTGATATGATTAATGGAAGTATTGCGATTCCATGTACGGGATGTTCTTACTGTACAGATGGATGTCCACAAAATATTGCGATTCCGAAGTATTTTTCTCTATATAATGCGGATAAGCAGGAGGTAGAGGGAAAGGGATGGACGCCTCAGGGAGAGTATTATGATAGATTGACGCTGAATTTTGGAAAGGCGAGTGATTGTATTGCTTGCGGTCAATGTGAGAGTGTCTGTCCACAGCATTTGCCGATTATTGAGAATTTGAGAGAAGTGGCGGAGTATTTTGAGAATTAGGTAAGAGATTAAGAGTGGAGGGAGACGCGAGACGCGAGACGCTGAGATGTAGTGAGTTGTGGTTTTTTTGGTATTGTGATGGAATTGATAAGAGTAATATTTGGGCATTATAATTTTGGAAAATAATATATGTTATTTTTGCGGTTTTGTACCTTTTCATAAAAAAGCATTCGAGAGTTTTTTGGGGATAATATATGTTACTTTTTGGGTGAAAATGCGAATGGTATAGTGAACGGGCATGTCGGTTTGCATAGATAGAATCAAAATTTTTTGGTCTGTTTTGTGCAGGGATGTTTTTGGTTATTTAATTTGGTATGGATTTTTCACTTAAAGGGGGAGATTATAATGTCGTATACGATGATAACTTATGGTTTTACAGTGGTGGGCATACTTATCGCAGCGGTCAGTGGATATTTTTGGTATAGAGAGAGAGGGGATAGGGAGAGTGTAAAGATATTTCGGGCTGTTTGTATTACGGCTATTCTTATTACGGTTCTGACTTTTCCATTGTTTATGCAAAAGATGGCAGATTATGTGGTCACACATTATAATAATTATAGTTATTTTGATATATATAATATTCTTGTGAGTATTGTAGGTGTTTACTGTGTGATACATACTGTTTATATGATAAGTAGAAGAGGGAAACCAAGAAAATGGTTTGTTATTCTTATGGATGTCGCTTTTGTTTATATCGTGTTGGTTACTCTTTTGTATAGCTATCAGTGGGCAAAGACGGATGTTTATGTGAAAGAAGAAGTGACGAAGATGCAAGAAGAGATGCTTGAAAAATCACAGATAGTAGAAAATTATGCGAAAAAATGCTTGAGAGAGAAATTTTCAGTTCAAGAAGAGAATATTTTGGAGACGGGTTTTGGCTATCCAGATACCGATTCTTATTTAAAGGGTGAGAAAGAGGGAAGAGTTTTTCAGGTGGCATTTTCTTACTGTTTGTCTGGGAAAGAAGAGAAAGAATATTATGGTTATGAGATAGAACTTGATGAGGAAAATCAGTGTAAGATTTTGAAGGAGAGTACTTCAATAGGAGATGATTTCTTTGATGACGGAAATGATAATGTTTCAGAGAGTGAGGAAGGCGCTATATTGAAGGATAAAAACTCGGAAGAGAAATTTGAAACTCAAGTTTTGGAGAATATGAAAGAAGAGAACGGTGAAAGTTTCAATAAAAATGAGGAAGCTACGGATATGGAAGAGGAGGATGAGGAGGCTATGGCGGTCTCAATCATCGGTGGGGCAGATGGACCGACTAGTATTTTTTTAGTCGGAAAGCTTGGAAGTACAACTTCTTTTATTCTATTTGGTATTGTGGGAGTTGTAGTTGTTGTAGCAGTAATAGGTGGAATCATTATTCTATTGAGAAAAAATAATGATAGAAGAAAGGGATAAAATTCTTGATTTTGCACTCAAAATACGGTAATATAAGAATATACAAATGAATATCCAAAATACTACGTGGATTTTTTTAGGATAGTCTATTTTTCGCCACGCAATTGCGACTTGCAATGAAATTTGCAGTACGCAATTGTGTGGCGTTTTTTATGTGATGATACCAGGGTCAAAAGGTCTAAAATCCGATGCAGGCTTGCTTGTAAGAGGATTTTTGAACTTAAATTATGTTTAGGAGGGAATTTATGGAACAAACATTTATGAAAGAGAGAAAAGTTTTGCCACTTGTACTATCTATGTCTTTGCCTATGGTGCTCTCAATGGCGGTAAATTCTTTATACAATATTGTTGACAGTTATTTTGTGGCAAAAATAAGTGAAAATGCAATGACAGCACTTTCTCTTGTCTATCCAATTCAAAATTTAGTAAGTTCAATCGCAGTTGGATTTTCTATCGGAATCAATGCGGTGATAGCTTTTCATCTGGGAGCACAAGAGAAGGAAAAAGCGACCGATGCCGCCACACAGGGAATGTTGCTCAGTCTCTTGCATGGAATTTTATTGACAGTTGGTTGCATTGCGGTCATGCCATATTTTTTACAAATATTCACATCAGATACTAAGTTAATTGAGATAGGAATGCAATATTCCAGAATTGTTTTTCTGTTTTCCATCGCAATAACAATTGGAGTGGGCTTTGAAAAGATTTTTCAGGCAGTCGGAATGATGAATGTCTCGATGATTAGCATGGCAGCAGGATGTATTATCAATATTATTCTAGACCCTATTTTTATCTTTGGCTTTGGACCAGTTCCTCGCATGGGAATCAAAGGAGCGGCCATTGCGACTGGAATTGGGCAGGTGACGTCGTTAATTCTTTACCTAATTTTTTATATAAAACTGACTCTCCCACTTAAAATCGACTTTAAGAGGATTCGGTTAGAAAAGAAATTAGTAAGAAGGCTTTATTCTATCGGTATTCCAGCAGCGTTAAATATGGGACTTCCATCGATTCTTATCTCAGCGTTGAATGGAATTTTAGCTACCTATTCTCAGGTATATGTATTGGTGCTTGGTGTATATTATAAGCTGCAAACTTTCCTGTATTTGCCGGCAAATGGAATTATTCAGGGAATTCGTCCGTTAGTTGGATATAATTATGGCGCCAAGGAGTATGAGAGAGTACAAAAAATATATCGCACAGCATTGGCAATTGCCTGTATGATTATGGTTGCTGGAACGATACTTTGTTGGTTGCTTCCTGGAAATCTAATTGGTTTATTTACAACGAATATGGATACAATAAAACTTGGAGTGACAGCGCTTCATATCATTAGTCTGGGCTTTATCGTCTCAGCAGTATCCATTGTATCATCAGGAGCACTTGAGGGTCTTGGAAAAGGGATGCCTTCTCTTCTCATTTCCCTGCTTCGCTATATCGTTATTATTATTCCAGTGGCATTTGGGATGAGTCGAGTACTTGGAGCAACTGGAGTATGGTGGGCATTTCCGATTGCAGAAATTGTGACAGCTATTTTTGCCTATGGTATTTACAGGAAGAGTACGAAAATCATGAAATAGAAATGAAGGATAATATGTATTTTCGATAGATTGTTTTTGTGATATTATACAAAATAGATAGTATAAAATATCAGGAAAGGAAGTTAAAATTATGAGAGCTTACGAGCGACTTTTAAATTACGTGAAAATATATACGACAAGCGACGAGGAAAGCGGTTGTACCCCAAGTACTTCCCGCCAGTTTGACCTCGCAAATCAATTAGTTGAGGAGATGAGAAATCTTGGAGTGCAAAATACCCGTGTCGATGAAAAATGCTATGTATATGGTGAGATTCCAGCGACAAAAGGTTATGAGGATGCCACTAAGATCGGCTTTATCGCTCATATGGATACAGCCCCAGACTTTTCAGGGCAGAATGTAAATCCTCAGATTATAGAAGAATATGACGGAAAAGATGTGAAACTCGGCGAAAGCGGAAAAGTATTATCTGTCAGAGATTTTCCACATCTTCGAGAGCTTGCTGGGAGAACTTTAATCACCACAGACGGCACGACACTCCTCGGAGCAGACGATAAATCTGGCATCGCCGAGATTATGAGCATGGTGGAGGAAGTCATAAAAGATGAGATTCCCCACGGCAAGATTTGTATTGGATTTACACCGGACGAGGAAATTGGGTGCGGAGCAGATTATTTCGATGTGGAAGGATTTGGAGCAGATTTTGCCTATACTGTAGATGGCGGCGCAGAAAATGAGATTGAATTTGAGAATTTTAATGCGGCATCAGCAGAAGTTTTTATTAAGGGATTTTCCATTCATCCAGGAGAAAGCAAAAATAAGATGAGAAATGCCTCTCTAATAGCGATGGAGTTTCATCGGATGCTTCCAAGTGGAGACGCACCGAGCTATACAGAAGGATATGAGGGATTTTTCCACCTCCATGATATGACTGGAGATGTCTCAAGCGCAAATTTAAAATACATCGTGAGAGACCACAATGCGGCAATATTCGATTTTAGGTTAGCTCTATTAAGACATAATTGTCAACTCCTAAATGAAAAATACGGCGAGGGAACCGTAAGCCTAAAAATCAAGGAAGAATACCGAAATATGAGAGAGAAGATAGAGCCTTGTATGCATTTGGTTGAAAATGCGAAAAAAGCAGGGAAAATCGTGACAGGCGAGGAGGCAAAGGAAATTCCAATCCGAGGCGGTACAGACGGAGCGAGACTTTCCTTTATGGGACTTCCCTGCCCAAACCTTGGAACAGGAGGATATGCCTTCCACGGTCCATATGAGCATATCACGGCAGAAGCCATGGACATTCAAGTGAGTATTTTAAAAGAAATAGTAAAGCTTTATAGCAAAGCCAATATTTGAATCTAAAAAAGCAATTTCTGATGTAGAGTTTGGAAAAAACACCTTAAAAGAGTATGAGTTAATGGGATAATGTAAAATTTTTGTTACTAAAAAAGAGACCCCATATTAAAATTATATAGTAGCTATCTTTATTATAAAAACAATTTTATAGTGTTTTTACCAATACACAGCCAAGAGAGACCGGAGATATGTCCTCGAAAAACGATAGAGAGTGGAGCGGTTTTTCGATATACTTAG
>JAUUSJ010000179.1 GCA_030841965.1 Blautia sp. | reverse complement strand
CAGACCACAAACCGCCATCCTCTCTTCTCTTCGCGTCTCCTCCCAGACCACAAACTACCATCCTCTCTTCGCGTCTCCTCCCAGACCACAAACCACCATCCTCTCTTCGCGTCTCTTCCCAGACCACAAACCGCCATCCTCTCTTCTCTTCGCGTCTCCTCCCAGACCACAAACCACCATCCTCTCTTCGCATCTATTCTCATAAAAATATCACAAAATTCCACTTGACAATCCTCGCATTAAGGATTATAATTTAGAAAAATTTGATATCGTCCATGAAACCGTTGAAGTGGAGATAAAGGTAATCGTGCACTTGCAGAGAGTCGGGGTAGGTGGAAGCCCGGTAGAACGCAGTTTATCAAATGGACCACGGAGGGCGCAGTCAAAAGCTAGATTCTATTCAAGAATTTATCTGAGTATTCTGCGACGTGAGACATACGTTAGTTGTCGGGAATATGTTAGTATTCTAATGAGTGTGAGAATAGTTCTCAAATTAAGGTGGCACCGCGGATCTTGATTTTATATCCGTCCTTGACGTATTTTGTCATGGGCGGTTTTTTTATTGCAAAAATAAGGAGGAAGTTATGAATTATCAACCAACATTTGAAGAAGCAAGCCAGTACAAAGAAAGTTATCGCTCAATCCCAATCAGTACGACTCTCTACTCGGATACTTGCACACCAATCGCATTACTTCGTATTTTAAAAAACGTGAGTCGTCACTGTTATATGTTAGAAAGCCTAGAGGATTCCTCTAACTGGGGAAGATATACATTCCTCGGCTATGACCCTAAACTAGAACTTAGCTGTATGAACGGAACACTCCATATCAAAAGTGGAACAGATATCACGATAAAAACGGATAATCCAGGACAATATATTAAGCAAATCATCGATGAAAATAAAAGTCCAAAAATCGACTCCCTTCCACCGTTCACTGGAGGATTGGTCGGATATTTTTCATATGATTTTATCAAGTACAGCGAGCCGACATTGAATTTAGATGCCAATGACGAAGAAAACTTTAATGATATTGACCTCATGCTTTTTGACAAAGTTATCGCTTTTGATAATTTTAAACAGAAAATTATTTTAATTGTAAATGTAAAGACAGACGCATTTAAGGAAAATTACGAGAAAGCCAAATTAGAATTAGAGGCGATGGTTACTCTTATCAAAGAAGGGGAGCAAGCTCAAATTCCCCCTCTTAAATTAGAGTCCGAATTTAAACCATTATTTAATAAAGAAGAATATTGCAAAATGGTCGAGAGGGCAAAGCAATATATCTACGAGGGAGATATTTTCCAAGTCGTTTTATCAAACCGTCTGGAGGCGAAGGCGAGTGGAAGTCTACTGGACACTTACCGAGTGCTTCGAACGACAAACCCATCTCCATATATGTTTTATTTTAGTAGCGATGATATCGAGATTGCAGGCGCCTCACCTGAGACATTGGTCAAATTAAAAGATAATACTTTGCATACTTTTCCTCTCGCTGGAACAAGACCAAGAGGAAAAAACGAGGCAGAAGATATTGCACTTGAGAAGAATCTACTCTCAGACCCAAAGGAGCTCGCCGAACATAATATGCTTGTAGACCTCGGTCGAAATGATATCGGCAAAATCAGTAAATTCGGAACGGTGGATGTCGAAAAATATATGTCAATCGAGCGTTTCTCCCATGTCATGCATATCGGCTCGACTGTGAGAGGGATGATTCAAGAGGATAAAACGGCTCTCGATGCAGTCAGCGCAGTGCTTCCAGCTGGAACTCTATCGGGCGCTCCCAAAATTAGAGCCTGTGAGATTATCAATGAACTGGAGAATAATAAGCGCGGTATTTATGGCGGCGCAATCGGATATCTCGATTTCACTGGAAATCTTGACACTTGTATCGCAATCCGAATCGCATTTAAGAAAAATAATAAAGTATTTATTCGTTCTGGCGCTGGCATCGTCGCAGACAGCGTTCCAGAAACGGAATTTCAGGAATGTTTAAATAAAGCAAGGGCAGTTATCAACGCCCTGGAGTTATCAGAGGGAGGATTAGAGTGATGAATTTACTTATCGATAATTATGATAGCTTTTCTTATAATTTATACCAATTAATCGGAGCGCAAGATAGCGATATTATGGTGATTCGCAATAATGAAAAGACAATCCCTGAGATTGAGGCGATGAGACCCGATAAAATCATCCTATCTCCTGGACCAGGTCGACCAGACCAGGCTGGTATCTGCCTTGAGGTTGTCGATTATTTTAAGGGGAAGATTCCTATTCTTGGTATCTGTCTTGGACATCAATCCATCTGTCAGGCATTTGGAGCCAAAATCACTTATGCAAAGCAGCTGATGCACGGTAAGCAGTCTGAGGTGGAGATAGATACTACGAGTCCTATTTTCGCTAATCTTCCAGATAAAATTTTAGCTGCGAGATATCACTCTCTGGCTGCTGACCCGGATACTATTCCAGATGAGCTTTTCGTCATCGCAAAAACTGCCGACGGAGAGATTATGGCAGTTCAACATAGAGATTACGAAATTTATGGATTACAATTTCATCCAGAATCCATTTTAACTCCGGATGGAAATATTATTTTGAAAAATTTTTTAGAACATTAGAATGAGGGCGCTTGGCGCCAGTGATGCCCGATTAGCGCCGACCAAAGTAAGACGTAGATATGAAAGCATATGAAAGCATTTGGAAGCATATGGTGCGAAGCAATCTGGTATCAAAGAAGTCAAAAGACCTTTTGAACCCAATATCTTAAAATGAATTTAGGAGGAATAATTATGATTAGAGAAGCAGTAAATCAATTAATAAATAATGAAAATCTATCTGGTGAGACCGTTTTAGCTGCTATGGATGAAATTATGTCTGGCAAGACAAGTCAAGTGCTCACGGCCGCATTTTTAACCGCATTATCCACAAAGGGAGAGACTATTGAGGAGATTTCTGCCGCTGCGGCAGGCATGAGAAAACATGCGACTCATTTGGAACATGATATGGACGTATTGGAAATCGTAGGAACAGGGGGAGATAAATCAAATTCTTTTAATATCTCCACGACTTCCTCTCTCGTTATCTCTTCCGCCGGTATCCCAGTCGCAAAACACGGCAACCGCGCCGCATCAAGCAAATGTGGAGCTGCGGACGTACTCGAGGCACTCGGTGTTAATATTACAGTAGACCCTAAAAAGAGTCAGGAACTTTTAGAGAAGATTCATATTTGTTTTTTATTCGCACAAGTTTATCACAGTGCTATGAAATATGTCGGTCCAGTCAGAAAAGAACTCGGAACGAAGACTGTTTTTAATATTTTAGGACCTTTGACCAATCCAGCAAGTGCAAATATGCAACTTCTCGGCGTTTACTCGGAAGATTTAATTGAGCCTATGGCGAAAGTTTTATATAATTTAGGCGTAAAACGAGGCATGGTTGTATATGGTCAGGACTGTCTTGATGAGATTTCCATGAGCGCTCCTACCTCTATATGTGAGTTTGCCGACGGTAACTACTCTTTTTATGAGATTACTCCTGAGCAGTTTGGATTTGAGCGTTGCTCAAAGGAAGATTTAGTCGGAGGAACAAAGGAGGAGAATGCGGCGATAACAAGAGAGATTTTATCTGGCAAAAAAGGTCCAAAGAGAAATGCTGTTGTATTAAATTCTGCGGCCGCTATTCATATCGCTAAACCAGAGTACTCGATTGAACAATCTATCAAGATTGCGGAAGATATGATAGACAGTGGAAAGGCAATGGAACAGCTTGAAAATTTCATTACACTTTCCAATTTGTAGACTGGAATGAAAGGAATGGTAAAGGAACATGATTTTAGATAAAATTGCGGATAAGACGAGAGAGCGTGTGGAGGCACAAAAGCGAGAGATTTCTCCCGAAGAGATGAAAAAGAGGGCTCTCTCTCTTCCAAAGACAGACGATTTCCCATTTGAGAAGGCTTTGGCGACAAAGGATTTATCTTTTATCTGTGAAATAAAAAAGGCTTCTCCGTCTAAAGGTTTAATCGCCGAAAATTTCCCATATATGGAAATTGCGAGGGAATATGAGGAGGCTGGCGCATCCGCCATCTCCATTCTCACAGAGCCTTATTTCTTTCAGGGTTCTAATCGCTATTTAAAAGAGGTAGCCGATATCGTTCATATTCCGATTTTGAGAAAAGATTTCACGGTAGACGAGTATCAAATTTACGAGGCAAAAACATTAAATGCATCTGCTGTTCTTTTGATTTGCGCTCTCTTAGATACAGAGACGTTGAAAAAATATATCCAGATTGCGGATTCTCTCGGATTATCCGCCCTCGTAGAGGCTCACTCTGAGGAGGAGGTGGAATCGGCTCTAAAAGCCGGAGCTAGAATTATCGGTGTAAATAATAGAGATTTAAAGACTTTTACGGTAGATATCAAAAATAGTATTCGTCTTCGTTCTCTTGTTCCAGATTCCATTTTATTTGTATCCGAGAGTGGAATTAAAACGGCAGATGATATCAAAGCTCTCTACGAAAATAAGACAAATGCGGTATTAATCGGAGAGACTTTTATGAGAAGTCCTGATAAAAAGCGACAACTCGCCATCTTAAAGGGGGAGATTCATGAGTAAGATAAAAATCTGCGGACTCAAGAGAGAAGCTGACATCGACTATGTAAACGAAGCACTCCCAGATTATGCCGGCTTTGTCTTCGCAAAAAGCAGACGCCAAGTTAGCTTTGAGATAGCTGATAAACTTCGCTCAAAGTTAAATAAATCCATTACTCCAGTCGGGGTCTTTGTCAATGCGCCGATAGAGGAAATCTGTTCTCTCTATCAGGAGGGAATTATTGATATAGCACAGCTCCACGGGCAAGAAGACTCTTCGTATATAAAAAAATTGAAGGAGAAAATCGACTGCCCACTTATCAAGGCTTTCAAAATAGACCGAGATTTTGATGAATCTATCTTATCCACATTCGACGTCGATTATTTTTTATTTGATAACGGCGCAGGAGGAACAGGGAAAACTTTTGATTGGAGCTTCATGCCAGAGACGGAGAAAGAATTTTTCTTAGCCGGCGGTCTTAATATCCAAAATATCGAGGCTGCCATCGCTTATCATCCATTTGCCCTTGATTTGAGCAGTGGAGTGGAGATAGATGGGTTTAAGAATAGAGAAAAAATAATAGAAATTGTATCAAGAATACGACAGTTAAGTTGATGATACCAGGGTCAAAAGGTCCAAAATCCGATGCAAGCTTGCTTGTAAGAAGATTTTTGAACTTGGGACCCGCCAAAAACAGGAATAAGTAGCCATTTTTCAAAGAAAAATGAGCGGATTAGGAATGTTTTTGAGGGCGCTGGGCGCCAGTGACGCCCGTTTAGCGCTGACTGGAGTGAAACGTAAATGCGGGAGCACATTGTGCGGAGCAATCTGGTATCAAAGGGGTCAAAAGACTTTTTGACCCCAACATCATATTATATAAAAAAGATAGGAGAATAAAAAATGTCAAATGGTAGATATGGTATTCACGGTGGACAGTATATTCCAGAAACATTGATGAATGAAGTGATACAAATTGAAAAGTATTATGAATATTATAAGAATGACCCTGAGTTTAACAGGGAATTACAAGATTTACTAAATAATTATGCGGGTCGTCCCTCTCTTCTTTATTACGCTGAGAAGATGACAAAGGATTTGGGCGGAGCGAAAGTATATTTGAAGAGAGAGGATTTAAATCATACAGGTTCTCATAAAATCAATAACGTGCTCGGTCAGGTATTACTCGCAAAGAAAATGGGAAAAACTCGTGTTATCGCCGAGACTGGTGCGGGACAACACGGTGTGGCTACGGCAACTGCGGCGGCTCTTCTCGATATGGAGTGTGAAATCTTCATGGGAAAGGAAGATACGGAGCGTCAAGCTCTGAATGTATATAGAATGGAGCTTTTAGGTGCCAAAGTTCACGCTGTCACAACTGGCACTATGACATTGAAAGACGCAGTTTCTGAGACAATGAGAGAGTGGACTGCCAGAGTTCACGATACAATGTATGTCTTAGGTTCCGTCATGGGACCTCATCCATTTCCTATGATTGTAAGAGATTTTCAGAGTGTGATAAGCAAAGAAGCGAGAGAACAGATTTTAGAGTACGAGGGTAAGCTTCCTGCCGCTGTTATGGCATGTGTCGGAGGTGGAAGTAATGCGATGGGTATGTTCTATAATTTTATAGAAGATAAGGATGTAAAATTAATCGGCTGTGAGGCGGCTGGAAAAGGTATTGAGACAAAACTTCACGCTGCGACTATCGCAAAGGGAAGTTTGGGTATTTTCCACGGTATGAAATCTTATTTCTGTCAAAATGAGTACGGTCAGATTGCGCCTGTCTATTCTATCTCGGCTGGACTTGATTATCCAGGAATTGGACCAGAACATGCATATCTTCACGATACGGGAAGGGCACAGTATGTTCCTGTGACAGATGAGGAGGCAGTATCTGCGTTTGAATATTTGGCAAGAACAGAGGGAATTATCTGTGCAATTGAGAGTGCACATGCAGTCGCTTATGCGAGAAAAATTGTCCCAACAATGAGCAAAGATGAGAGCGTTATCATCTGCCTATCTGGACGTGGAGATAAGGATGTGGCAGCTATCGCTAGATATAGAGGAGTTGATATTCATGAGTAAGATTAAAAATGCATTTGAAAATAAAAAGGCTTTTATCGCCTTTATTACGGCGGGAGACCCTAGTTTGGAAAAGACAGAAGAATTTGTCTTAACAGCTGAGAAGGCAGGGGCAGATTTGGTAGAGATTGGAATCCCTTTTTCTGACCCGATTGCAGATGGACCTGTTATTCAGGAGGCGAATGTCCGTGCGTTGAAAAACCATGTGACGACAGATGATATATTCGATTTGGTTGCGTCTATTCGTGAGAAGACGGATATTCCACTTGTCTTTTTGACATATTTGAATCCTGTGTTTAAATATGGGTATGAGAAATTTCTGATGCGTTGTCAGGAATTGGGATTGGACGGGCTGATTATTCCAGACCTTCCGTTTGAGGAGAAGGGAGAGATTGCTCCTTTGGCTAAACAGTATGGGGTGGATATTATCTCACTTATCGCTCCGACATCAGAACAGAGGATTAAGATGATCGCGGAGGATTCCTCTGGATTTTTGTATGTAGTGGCTTCTATGGGAGTGACGGGAGTTAGAACGGAGATTAAGACGGACCTTCCTTCTATCTTGAAGGCGGTTAAGGCAGCGAGTGATACACCGGCGGCGGTAGGGTTTGGGATTAATACTCCTGAGCAGGCGAGGACGATATCGCAGTATGCGGACGGGGTGATTGTTGGAAGTGCGATTGTGAAGATTATTGCTGAGCATGGAGAGGATGCGGCGCCGTATGTGTATGAGTATATTGCTTCGATGAAGAATGCGATGAGGTAGAGAGACGCAAGACGAGAGATATGGGACGAGAAACGCAAAGAGAGTCCATCGATATATCCTCTAAAAACACGTTCGTTCCCACGGTTTTTCGATATGCTTAGCTTTGCCGCTTCCCGCAAACTCGTGCCTACGGCACTCAGACAGTGCTCCAGCGGCAAAGCAATGTCATTTAGTTAGTGGTAAGTA
>JAUUSJ010000178.1 GCA_030841965.1 Blautia sp. | reverse complement strand
GAGAGTGGAGCGATTTTTCGATATACTTAGCTTTGCCGCTGGAGCACTGTCTGAGCGCCAAAGGCGCGAGTTTGCGGGAGGCGGCAAAGCTAAGCATATCGAAAAATCGTGGGAACGAACGTGTTTGAGGGGCAGATACCTGTCTCCTTTTTTCGCGTCTTCTTCCATTCTCTTTTTCCATCTCCTCCCATTCTCTTTTTGCATCTCCTCCCTCCCTAGACATCTCTCATTGCCATTTCCCCCTTCCCCCATAAATCGTCTCTCATCCTACCTCAAAACATTCCCACCATAAAAAGAAATGTCGAAAAACCCCTTTTCTTTTTCAAAAATTATGTTAGAATAATATGGGAAAAGTTAAGATTAGCGGATTTATGCAGTATATATTGTTCGCTAACAAACTTTAGTAAAAAATTGGAATATAAAGAAGAAAAATTTACGAATCAAGAGGTAACAAGAATGGACAGAAAGATACTTCACGTTGGCATCGATGTGGGGTCAACGACGACAAAAATTGTAGTAGTAGATGAGGAAAAAAGAATACAAAATCTTTCCTCCAAACAAAAAGAGGGAAAAAATGAGAAAAATACATACATGCAACAAGAAATTTTATATTCTAATTACGAGAGACATCACGCAGACCAAGTAAGGAGCGTTTTTCTCGCCCTAGAAAAATTAAAAGAAAAGTTGAAACATATATCGGCTGAGGTACATTTGGCTCTCACTGGCTCTGGCGCTAAGGTTTTGTCGGAGCTTCTTGGTGTTGCCTATGTGCAAGAAGTTGTGGCAAATTCTATCGCACTTCGCAGTCAGTACGAAGATGTCGGAACCGCAATTGAGCTTGGCGGTCAAGACGCCAAAATCATTTTCTTTGGCAAGGATGAGAAGACAGGAGATTTGAATGTGGCAGATATGAGAATGAATGGAAGCTGTGCAGGCGGAACGGGGGCATTCATCGACGAGGTCGCCTCCATTCTTCGAGTTCCGATTGAGGAGTTTAACGCTCTTGCAAGTCAGGGAGACTCCGTCTACGACATTTCTGGGCGATGCGGAGTATACGCAAAGACGGATATTCAGCCGCTCCTAAACCAGGGAGTATCGAAAGAAAATCTCGCCCTGTCCACATTTCACGCTATCGCAAAGCAGACAATCGGCGGATTGGCGCAGGGATTGGATATTAAAAATCCAGTTGCATTTGAGGGAGGTCCTCTCACTTTCAATCCGAGATTGATTCAAGTTTTCTGTGAGAGGTTGCATTTAAAGGAAGAGGACGTCATCTTGCCAGAACATCCAGAGATTATGGTGGCATATGGCGCAGCGCTTTCTCTCAGTGAGATGTATAAAGAGGATGACACGAGAATCGATATTGATGAAATGCTAGAGAAGTTGCAAGACGATTCGGTTCGGCATCGGGCGTCCGAGCATGGGATGGGGAAATTATATTTTGAGTCAGAGGAGGAAAAAGAGAGATTTTTGAAGCTTCATGCTCTGCCAAACTGGCAGCCGTTGGACTTGAAAACCCTAAAAAAAGGAGAGAAGGTAAGAGCCTACCTCGGAATTGACTGCGGAAGCACAACGACGAAATTCGTTCTTATGGATGAGAAGGAGAGAATTCTCGATTCGTTCTATGCGTCGAACGAGGGAGAGCCTCTAAAAATTGCAAAGGAGGCTCTTCTTGCGATGTATCACCGCTATCAGGAGGCGGGAGTGGAGCTTGAAATTATCGCGGCAGGCACGACGGGATACGGAGAGATGCTTTTTGCAAAGGCATTTTCGACGGAATGTCATGTTGTCGAGACGGTTGCCCACGCCAAGGCGGCGAACCAATATGTTCCTGATGCGAGCTTTATCTTAGATATCGGTGGACAGGATATGAAAGCTATTTGGCTTGAGAATGGAATTATTACGAATATCGTTGTCAATGAGGCGTGCTCATCTGGCTGTGGCTCTTTCCTCGAGAATTTTGCGTCCTCGCTGCATATCCCAGTGAAAGATATCGCTAATGCGGCATTTTCTTCTAAGAATCCAGCAGTGCTTGGAAGCCGCTGTACCGTATTTATGAATAGCAGTATTGTCACGGAGCAGAGAAATGGAAAGCTCTCCGAGGATATTATGGCGGGGCTTTGTCGCTCGATTATTGAAAATGTATTTACGAAGGTCATTCGTATCTCGAATCTAAAGACGCTCGGAGATAAGATTGTCGTGCAGGGCGGAACATTTCAAAATGACGCCGTCTTAAGAGCGTTAGAGCAGTATATTGGAAAAGAAGTGACGAGGGCTCCTTATCCTGGAATGATGGGCGCAATCGGGGCGGCTCTTATTACGAGAGACCAGATACAGGCTAAGATAAAAAAAGATGGGAAGTTTGAGAAAACATTTCTCGGATTAGAGAAGATGGCTGAGTTTTCCTACACACAGGAAGCGAATTCCATCTGCCCATTTTGTACGAATCACTGTAGGAGAACGATTGTTAAATTCTCAAATGGAAGCTCATGGGTGACAAATAATCGGTGTGAGCGAGGCGAGATTGTCGGTAATCCAAAGGATAAGGCAGTGCGGGAGGAGTTAAAGCAGAGGACGAAAAAGAAGGATGCGATTCCAAATATATACCAAATCCGAGAGAAGCTTTTATTTAAGAAATATCCGTGCAAGCAGCTCTTAGATAGCCAAAATACAGTGATTGGAATTCCAAGAGTATTGTCATTTTGGGATAATATGCCGTTTTGGCAGACATTTTTTACGAGTCTTGGATTTGAGGTGAAGATTTCTGACGAGAGCACGAGAAAAATATACGAGGATGGTCTCTCGGCTGTCACATCCGATACCGTCTGCTTTCCGGCGAAGCTTGTCCATGGACATATTAGAAATCTGATGGAGAAAAAGGTGGACCGTATTTTTATGCCGTCTATCACGGTTATAAAGTCAGAGAACCAGGAAAAGACGAGTGAATCCATGTGTGCGATAGTAAAAGGTTATCCGATTGTTATCAGAAATTCAGATAATCCAAAGAAGAGATGGGATATCCCGTTCGATGCACCGCTATTTCACTGGTATACAGATAAAGACAGAAATGAACAGCTCTCAGAGTATATGGAGAAAACTTTCCGGATTCCTAAAAAGGTTAGTTTGGAGGCGATTGCCATCGCCGATAAGGCACAAAAATCCTTTAAAAAGCAGCTAAAAAAACAGGGACAAAAAATCATCGATATGGTGAAAGCGGAGGGAAAATATGCGGTCATCCTAGCCTCACGACCTTACCAAAATGATGCGCTTGTCAATCATGATTTACCAGATATCTTCTTGTCGATGGGAATTCCAGTTTTGACAGCGGACTCTGTCCCAGGTATCGAGGAGATTGACCTTGGAGAAAGTACGCTTGATATTGTCAATAATTACCATGCGAGAATGCTCTCCTCCGCAATTATGGCGGCGCAGACGGAGTATTTAGAGTATGTTCAGATAGTAAGCTTTGGATGTGGACATGACGCCTATTTATCGGATGAGATTATCAGGCTGATGAAAGAAATTTCCGGGAAGACGCCGCTTATCCTAAAACTAGACGAGAGTGATATAAAAGGACCACTTCAGATTCGTGTCCGCTCGTTTATCGAGACGCTCTCGATGCGCAAGGCACAAAAAAATGGAAATGTTTTAGAAGTTCACGAGTTGGAAGACCCATATAAGGTGAAGTTTACAAAACAGGATGTAAAAGAAAAGGTTGTGCTTGTGCCAAATACTTCCCACGCATTTTCAAGAATTATGAGTGCGGCGATGGAGGCACAGCATTTAAAGACCGTTCCGTTGGAGCTTGGACGGGAGGAGGCAATCCGCCTTGGAAAGGAATATGTCCATAACGATATTTGCTTCCCTGCGCAGATTGTAATCGGAGAGGCGCTGGCCGCCTTAAAAAGTGGAAAATACGACCCAGATAATACAGCCATTGCGATGGCAAAATACGTCGGTGACTGTCGTCTAACGCATTATAGCAAGTTGCTTAGAAAGGCGTTGGATGATGCGGGATTTTCACAAGTTCCGATTTTGACAAATGATGATGTCGATATCCACAATATGCATCCAGGATTTAAGATGAATCTTGTCTCCGCAATCCGAATCGCCTTCGCACTTCCGATGATAGATGCGATGGAGGAGCTTTTGCGAAAAATCCGTCCTTATGAATTAAAAAAAGGAGCGGCGAATAAAGCTTTTGAGAAGGGAATGGATTATATCGTGGAGGGATTGGCAAAGCACGGAGTGCAGGGAGCGAAGAAGGGCTTTCAAAAGGCAATCCGTCTGATGAAGAGAGTACCGTATGATAGAACGAATCGAAGACCGACGGTTTTGATTGTCGGTGAGTATTTATTGAATTTCCATCCAGGAGCGAACCATGATATCGAGGATTATCTTGAGAAAAATGGATTTGAGATTATCGAGGCGAAGATGACAGATGTTATCCGAAAAACTTATTTTTATAAGGCAGCGCAAAATAAGGAGTATCATTTACATAAGCCAATCCAAGAGAAGGCGTGGTATTCTGCGACAAATGTATTCTTCAATATGGCACATGATGTGACGGATAAGATTGCCGGGGAGCATCCTCTCTACGAGCCAGCTTGTCGAATGCAAGATTTGGTCAAAGATAGTGACTCTGTGATACATCATACGTTTGACACAGGAGAGGGAGTTTTGATTCCAGCTGAGATTATTCACCATGCAAAACATGGATGCAAGGCGTTTGTTATCTTGCAGCCGTTTGGATGTCTGCCTAATCATGTGGTTGGGCGAGGAATTGCGAAGAGGTTAAAGGAAATGTATCCTGATGTTCAGATTCTCCCGCTTGACTACGACCCGGATGTAAGCTTTGCAAATATCGAAAATCGTCTTCAGATGCTTATTATGAATGCGAAGAAATAAAAATAAGCTTTAAGGAAAAGAAATTTGTTTTGTATATAATAAGGAAGGAATTATTTGAGAAATCAAGTGATTCCTTCTATTTTTTTGAAATTTAGCAGGAAAATAAGAATAAAATCCAAAGAGACGGGAGATGCTCGTTATAGAAAAATTTATTGAATAATTTTATCCATAGAATAAATAATAATAGTAATTATTATCATTTAAACTATAGACTTGATGGGTAAAGTTATGGTAAACTAATTACAGTTAGTTGATATTAACAAAATAATAAATAAAATTTAGGAGGTACTAAAAATGTCATATATTAATAAGGAAGTTATCGATTTTTCTGTGCAGGCGTTTGTGAATCATGAGTTTAAGAAGGTTACAAAGGAAGATATTCTTGGCAAGTGGAGTGTGTTCTTCTTTTATCCAGCGGATTTTACTTTTGTTTGCCCGACGGAGTTAGAGGATTTGGCGAATAAGTATGAGGAGTTTAAGGCGATTGGATGCGAGATTTACAGCGTATCTTGCGATACACATTTTGTGCATAAGGCATGGCATGATGCGTCAAAGACAATCCAGAAAATCCAGTATCCGATGCTTGCGGACCCAACGGGAGTGCTTGCGAGAGGGTTTGATGTGATGATTGAGGAGGATGGACTTGCGGAGCGTGCAAGTTTTATTGTGAATCCAGAGGGAAAGATTGTGGCGTATGAGGTTATCGCTGGAAATGTTGGAAGAAATGCGGATGAGTTATTCAGAAGGGTACAGGCATCCCAGTTTGTTGCGGCTCACGGCGATGAAGTTTGCCCAGCAAAATGGCAGCCAGGTGCGGAGACGTTAAAGCCTAGTCTGGATTTGGTGGGATTATTGTAGGAGATATTTGGAGTTAGAGATATGGGGGACGGACGCTGAGAGGGGGCAGGTATATGCCCCTCAAATACGTTCGTTCCCACGATTTTTTGATATACGTTGATTTTTGACGATATAAAAAGGGAGGTTAATAGATGGATAAAAATTTATATGATGTCATTATTGTCGGAGCTGGACCGGCGGGATTATCTGCTGCGATTTATATGGCGAGGGCAAAATACAGAGTGCTTGTCCTAGAAAAGGCTGGTATCGGGGGACAGATTACGATTACATCCGAGATTGTCAATTATCCTGGTGTGGAGCTTACAAGTGGAAAAGAGTTAACCGAGAAAATGCGTATTCAGGCAGAGAGCTTTGGGGCAGAGTTTGTTCTGGCGGAAGTGGTAGATATGGAGCTTGGTGGTGACAGAAAGGTTTTGCATACGACAAGAGGAGATTATACTGCTCTTGGTGTTATCTTGGCTCCTGGTGCCAATCCGAGAAAGCTTGGATTTAAGGGGGAAAAGCAATTTCAGGGACGAGGCGTCGCTTACTGTGCAACCTGTGACGGAGAATTTTTTACAGGGAAAGAAGTATTTGTCATAGGAGGCGGATTTGCGGCGGTCGAGGAGAGCATTTTTCTCACCAAATATGCGAGTAAGATTACGATTGTTGTGAGAGAGGAGAATTTTACCTGTGCGGCGACGATTGTGGATAAACTGAAAAATTATAGTAAGATTCAGGTTGTATTTGAGACGGAATTGGTGGAGGTGGGAGGGGAGCCTTCCTTACAGTATGCCAAGTTTATGGACAATAAAAAGAAAGAAATATGGGAATACAGGACAGATGATACCTTTGGTATATTTGTATTTGCGGGATATGTTCCAAATACAGGTTGGATAGGGAATCATATCGAGTTGGACCCGCAGGGATATATCATTACGGATGCCAATAAAAGGACGAATATTGAGGGTGTCTATGCGGCTGGAGATGTCTGCGTGAAGAATTTAAGGCAGGTTGTAACTGCTGTGGCGGACGGAGCGATTGCGGCTACTTCTCTGGAGAAGATAGTATCAGAAAAGCATGATAGGCTTGAGATTCCAGATTTGTATGAGGAAAAAGAAGAGACGAGGTTAACTAGGCCAGAAGAGACAAAAAAGGTGACGAGCAGTAATCAGTTTATCGATGATACGATTCGAGGTCAGTTAAGTGGAGTGTTTGCGAGATTTGCCTCCAAAGTTACAGTTCGAGCGTGGTTTGACGAGAGCAATTTATCGGCAGAGATGAGAGGATTTTTAGAGGAATTTGTCGATATGACGGATAAAGTGGAGTGGAAACAGGGAGAGGGAGAAGCTCCAAATGGAATGCTCTTGCCTGCGATGGAAATTTTAGACGAGAATGGCAAGAGTAGTGGAATTGCATTTCACGGAGTGCCGGGCGGTCATGAGTTTAATTCCTTTGTCATTGCGCTGTATAATGTGGCAGGTCCGGGACAGGGAATCGACGAGGCGGTGGAGAGAGAAATTTTGTCGATGAGTGAGGAATTAAATATAAAGATTTTGGTTTCGCTGTCTTGTACGATGTGCCCTGAGACGGTTATGTCCAGTCAAAAGATTGCTTCGCTAAATGAGAAGGTGACGGCGGAGATGTTTGATTTGACTCATTTTCCAGAGTTGAAAGCGAAGTATCATGTGATGAGTGTGCCTTGTATTGTTGTGAATGATGATAAGGTGTATTTTGGGAAGAAAAATGTGCAGGAGATGGTTGAGTTGGTAATGTCTTAGTGCATCGTTTAGGGTAATGAGAGTAGACGCGAAGAGAGTTGGGGACAGAGGTAAGGAAAATTGAGAGCAGACGCAAAGAGAGTCCAGCGATATATTCTCAAAAAACACGTTCGTTCCCACGGTTTTTCGACATACGCTGATTTTTGCCGCCTCCCG
>JAUUSJ010000177.1 GCA_030841965.1 Blautia sp. | reverse complement strand
AATCAGCGTATGTCGAAAAATCGTGGGAACGAACGTGTTTGCGGGACAGATACCTCTCTCCTCTCTCAGCGTCTCTTTTCAACCTCTCTCTTTTCAGCGTCTCTTTTCAACCTCTCTTTTCAGCGTCCATCTTCCCACCCACTTTCCTACACTTTCCTACAATTTCTCATCCGCTATCAAATTCTCAGCCTTACGAACCTTCTCATAACTTTTTTCCTGTCCAACAGTTAAGAACAAATATAAAATCTCTATCACAGTCATAGCAGAAACCCTAGAAAAACAAAACTCATTCAAAAACAGCTTCTCTCTAGTAGCAGTCTGAATATGATAATCGACTTCCTTTCCGACAGAAGAACTAATATTATTCGTAATTCCGATTGTAATCGCTCCCTGCCTTTTTGCCGCCTGAACCATTTTCACAACCTGTTTTGATTCACCAGAATTAGAAATGGCAATCATCACATCTTTCCTTCCTAGATTGAGTGCATAAGTAAGCTGAGTCTCCCAGATTGTTCCAGCTATCGCTTTAATTCCAATCTGATTTAACTTAAAAGCTCCATCGAGTGCGACAGGAATTGTATTTCCAACGGCAACAAGTTGAACATTATCTGCCGACTTGATACAGTCAAGAATCTGATTCAATTCGTTGGAGTCAATCAGAGAGATAGTCTGTTTTAGCTCTTCTATTTTATTTGCCAAAATATTTTGAAGAGATTGAGGAATATCCTGCCTTGAGATAGTGTTCGAGACAGGCATTGTTGTATCGTTATCTACGATTTCCTGCGCAAGTCCGATTTTTAAGTGGTGAAAACCATCTACCCCACATTTTTTGCAAAAACGGGAGACCGTAGCTACACTCGTGCCACTTGCAGCCGCCAGCTCACTGATAGTCATATTGACGGTCTCTTTGTGGTGGCTAATAATATACTGGGCGATTTTCTTTTCCTGCTCAAAAAAATTATCATATAAAATATGAATCGTATCTAGAATAGATTGTTGCTTTTCCATAATATTTCTCCTTGCGAAAATTTTTTTCATATCTATATATTTATGATACATTTTTCTAAGGGAATGTCAAGTGATAAAATACAGCCCATAGTCAAAAGTTTTTTTGCCCCTGGTATCATAAAATTAAGTCATATCGTCTCGAAGAGCATCGATAATATTTTCCTTTTTTATCTTGCTTGTAGCGTACATCATTGTAATAAAAATGATGAGAAGTACACTGCATATACTGATGCCGATACTTGCCCACGGCACGACAAATTCAATACCATCCGAACCACCAGCAAGCATTCCCTTGTATATCAGCCAAGAGCAGAGGAGTGCCAGAGGAATACCGATGATTAACGCTCGTATGCCATAAAATACACATTCAAATCGCATCATTTTATTGAAATCTCGGTCCGACATTCCGACGGAGCGGAGCATGGCAAGCTCTTGGCGGCGCAGTTTGATATTAGTGGAGATGGTATTAAATACATTGGCGGTCGCAATCAATGAAATCATGATGATAAATGTATATGCAAATACGTTGGCGATGAAAATATAATTTTCACTCTCTTGTAATACTTCATGTGTATTCATAAGCGTGTAGTCGACAGTAAGACCCTCATTTTCGACTATGTCCTTTATCTTTTCCGTTGTCTGTTTTGGTGTCTCCGACTGAAAAGTTATTCCTTTCGAGTAGATTTCAATCTCGCTGTCTTTAGGCGCCAATGTTTCTTTTAGCGACCAAGGAGCCATCACTTGGATGGAATACGGAAAATCTTCAGGAGAATCCGCCGATACTGGAGGGATATCTGGTGGTATAAAATTAGTGAAGGTTAGATTTACCGTCTGCTCCTTTGTGGTATTTTTCGCATTTTTGGGGGCAATATTTAATGTCAGGGAAGAGCTGGTAAATAAGTCTGGAAATTCACTTACCTGATGCAGACGGTTATCGTTGATGAACATTTTTGCTACAGCTATCAGCTTGGCATTTGGTCCCGTATATTCCTCCACTGGCAGATTTAAACTCTGAACAGTTTTCAAGTAGGTATTGTCGTCTATAAATTGAATATCCATTGTCAAATCTACTGTTTTATCTTCTGACTGGTTTTTGACTTTCTGCCAGTATGCGTCAGAAAGATTATCTTTTTCTACCGTACAATGATATTTGATTAATGTCTGGTAAGAACTATCCTCAACACCATCAATATTTTTTAGTTGGTCGTATAATGTGACCATAGAATCATCATCCATCTTTAGGGAACCAAATCCGATATCATAGGTGGTGAATACGACAGCTTGCTCGGAAGCCTGCTTTAGATATATTACAAAGGAATTGGTTGATATAAATAATACAATACTTAAAACTAAGGATAGAATAATGCTGTGGTAACGTTTTTTATTTCTCCTAAAGTTTTTCAAGGCGAGAATTCCCTCTAAGCCGTATAAAGACTGCTCTAACCTCGAGATTTTCATCGCTTTGGCTTCTACCTTGACTTCGTTTGTTTGACGGATGCATTCTATTACTGGCATATTGGCGGCCTTTTTAGCTGGAATATAGGCAGAAATTAAAATAGTAATGAGGCTGACCGTAATTGCCACTAAAATGGCGGGAAGTGATATTGTTAAAGTTAGAGGGACTCCACTGTAGAGGATATCTCTAAAATTTTTGGACACAATAGAAATCACGATTCCTATGCCTCCAATTCCGATTATAATGCCGAGAGGGATTCCAATGATACCGATACAAAGTCCCTCGAAAAGCACGGAGTTTCGCAATTGTTTGGATGTGGCTCCCACTGAGGCCAAAATTCCAATCTGGTGTGTTCGCTCATTTAATGAGATACTGAAGGAATTATAAATTAAAAAGACTGAGCCTACCATAATAATGGCGATAACGATTCCGCCGACGGCATATAAAAGTGTATTGAATAATTTATCGTTGGAGAGCCCCATAAAGCGTAAAATATCGTCATTTAGGACATAAGTATAGTTTTGTGCGATGTCATTTATATATCTGTGGATATGATTTGCCTTTTTTAATGTGACAAATAGACTGAGATGATTGCTCTCTCCCTCTGCGGTTGTGATTAGAGTATAACCAGGGGCTACGCGTTCCTCGAATGTCGGTCTCTGATAAGTACCTACCACAGTATAGCTTTTTTCCTTTGACGAAGCGAGAGTTTCTTCTCCTTTGCGGTAGGGGTCATGCTGGGTGAGTATTTTATCTCCTGACTGTCGATTGCCTACGTTGAGAGTGAGAGTATACCCTATCGAAAATTTTACCCCTCCATTATTTGCCACATGCGAGGGAATCAGAATTTCGCTGCTGTTTTCTGGTAATCTGCCAGAGATAAGATGAAGAGGCATAGATTCAAATGCCTCATTTGTGAACCCTGCAATGAAAAGATAGGGCTTGTTGGCATTTTTCCCATCTTTTAATATTGCGTATCCAATGTTCTCAAAAGTCGTAGTATTTGAAATGCGGGAGTCTTCGGCCTGTTCTTTTACGAATGACGAGTCTACATCCAGATAATTGACATGCCAGTTACCGTATTTTTGAATCGCTCCGTTTGTCATATAGTTTAATAGCGAGACGCCAAAGGTAGTGACTGCTGTAATCATGGCGGCAGATAAGATGACACCGATAATAGTCACAATGGTTCGTGTACGGTTCTTTCTTAGACTTTGCAGGGAAATTTTATGAAAAATATTCATTATCGTTTCACCTGCCTTTCATCTTTCACGATTTTTCCGTCTGTAATTGTAATAATACGGTCTGCCTGCAGGGCAATATTTTCATCATGGGTGACGAGTAATAAAGTTTGACCATATTTTTTATTACTTTCTTTTAAGAGTTTTATAATTTCGTGTCCGTTTCGGCTGTCTAAACTGCCTGTCGGTTCGTCGGCAAGCATGACTGCAGGTGCATTCATCAGGGCTCGACCGATGGCGACACGCTGCTGCTGACCTCCTGAAAGTTGATTTGGTAAATGATTTTTTCGGTCTTGTAGCCCGAGCAAATCCAGAAGGTCGTTGAGGCGCTCGGTGTTGACTTTGCGTTTATCCATTAAGACGGGTAATGTAATATTTTCGACTACGTTTAGGGTTGGAATGAGGTTGTGAAATTGGTAGATAAGGCCGACATATCGTCTGCGGAAAATGGCGAGTTTCTCATTATTCTGGGAGTAAACATTTTGACCATTTAAATATATATTTCCACTTGTTGGGGTATCTACCCCTGCGATGGCGTGAAGCAATGTAGATTTGCCAGAGCCAGAAGAGCCGATGATTGCAGTAAAATCGCCTTTTTCAATTGTGAGTGAAACATGGTCTAAGGCGACGACCTGATTTTCACCTTTTCCATAAATCTTGCATAAATTGTCGATTTTTAAAAATTCCATTATATAAGCCTCCTTTTAAATATTTCATGATATTGAGCTCAAAAGGTTTTTTGTTCCCCTTTGATACTGGATTGCTCCGCATAATGTGCTTCCATATCTACGTTTCACTCCAGTCGGCGCCAGCGCCCTCAAAAATATTCATATAGTTTTGTATCAATTCATATCCATTTGAATTTACTCATATAATAAAACTTTTAGCTTACATTTTCGTGACTTTTTCGTGAGAGATTCGTCACTTTAGAGTGGATGATGTATCATTTTGAAAAACGAATGCAAAAAATAGCGCCGCCCGTTGCACGGTTTTTTGCGGTGATGATTCCATTATGTCGAGTGATAATCATTTTGGAGAGGGCTAATCCAATCCCATATCCTGAAGCATTATCCTTTTTTCCGCGGTAAAATCGGTCAAAAACATGCGGTAAATCTTCTTTTTCAAAACCAGCTCCATTGTCTTGAATGACGATTTCTCCAAATAATGGAGTGTCTTTACATATAATTTCAATTTTACCGTCATCTCCCACGCTCTGTATACAGTTTTTGATGATATTTTGAATGGCTTCTGAGAGCCAGTTTAAATCTCCGTGGATAATCATTTTGTCTGGTATATCGGTCACTAAGCTGATATGATGCAATTCCATTGAAATAAAAAACGGGTGGGTGGAAGTTATAATTAAAGTGTTGACATCAATGGGCGAATTTTGGAAAACTACAATACCAGCGTCCAGACGAGATAGTTTCAGCAGCGAATTGATAAGCCATTCCATCTGTACAAATAATTCTTCTGTCTTTCGCAGTAGTATTTTTCGCTCATTTTCATCTGTATTCTTTTCCAATAATGATAGAATCAGATTCGCGGATGTGAGGGGAGTGCGGAGTTGGTGAGCAATGTCGGCAAGGGAATCAGCGAGATGCTCTTTTTCTCTTTTTAAAGCTTCGTTTTGTTCTCTGATACGTAATGTCATTTTTGTTATCTCACTTTGAAGAATGGAGAGCTCTCCCTCTTGTGATTCACTGATATATAAGCTATCGGCATTGTGAAGCACAAGGTCTATTTGTTCGCAGAGAGATGCAATATTTTTGTAGCGGGCTTTTGTAAAGAGAAAAAATAGTATTCCCAAAGCGACAGTCAGAATAATGCAGAAAATGCCAGCTTCTGTATTTCTTGTAAATGCCAGGATTATAATAATTAGGCTTATGAAGAGGAAGAAAAAGATAAATTGTCGAATTTCTCTATTTCGTAACATAGTCTCCTCCCAGTCGATAGCCTATACCGCGAACTGTTAGAATAATTTGAGGGGCTGTGGGATTATCCTCTATTTTTTCTCGTAAGCGTTTAATATAGACGGTCAATGTATTGTCAGCGACAAACTCTCCTGCGGCGTCCCATAATTCATTCAGTAATCTGTCCCTTGTAATAATGTTTTTTGGATTATTGATAAATACGAGTAGTAAACGGTATTCTAAGGCAGAGAGAAAGATTTCTTTGCCGTTTTTTTTAACGATGCCAGTTGTTGTATCAACGGAAAGTCCGTGGATATGAAAAACAGAGGAAGAAGGTTCGGATTTTCTCAAGGCGGCTTTCATTCGTGCGATTAATTCACGGGGACGAAATGGTTTGGTGATATAGTCGTCCGCTCCCATATTTAGTCCAGTGACAACACTCGCCTCATCGCCCGAGGCAGTCAGGAAGATGACGGGAATATTTTGCATTTGTTTGATTTCCGTGTAAACCGCAAAGCCGTTTCCGTCAGGGAGAGAGATATCGACTAAGGCGAGGGCAAATTTATTTTTGGAAAGCATAGAAATCGCTTCCTTTTGTGTCCTTGCATGAGTGACGGAGAAACCTTCGGATTGAAGTAAAAGGGCGAGGTTTTGGGCTATTTCTTTATCATCTTCCACTAAGAATATTTGATTCATTGATTTTCACCTTCCTTTTTTTATGATGAGATACTTCTCTTTTTTATTGGTTTGTTATTTTGTATATTGTACTATTTTGTGCGGGGATAGTCCAGAGGTATTTGAGATTGTGTATTGGCGATAGGAGGGGAGATGCTGAGAGAGTAGGAGTCAGACGCGAAGAAGGTGATAAAGAGGAAGAAATATATTGGTAATAAAAACGACTTTTATCTTACGCGCAGGCATGGGGATAAAAGTCGTAAATTTATAATATAATATAGCAATCAGCTTTCATGGACGGTGATATCTGCGTCAGCAGACATGTCCTTTTATTATGAAATGTTTCTTAAATTTCCACTAATTCATACTCTCTAGAACCAAATCCTAATTTTGCAGCCGCCTCAATTGTGTGGACTCCATTTTGGGACTCAATTCTCTCAACTAAATGGTCTCTGCCTGGGTCATCGGACTGGTATACCAAATCTAAGCAGGCCTGGTCGATAGCGATTGGGTCTGTGGAAGCTAAGATTCCGATATCCTTCATGCAAGGGTCTTCTGCAATTGCACAACAGTCGCAGTCAACGGACATATTTTTCATGACATTGATATAGAGAATCTTTCCGTCAAAATATTCGATGACAGATTTCGCAGCATCTGCCATTGCTTCTAGGAAGCTGTCATGTGGAGCTGTCCAAAATGCATCTGGGTCTCCTGCACCATGAATATATTGTTTTCCGTAGGAAGAGGCAATTCCAATTGACAGCTGTTTGATTGCGCCACCGTAGCCTCCCATTGGATGTCCTTTGAAATGAGATAAAACTAGCATAGAATCATAGTTTGCGATATCTTTGCCGACGAAGTTTTTCTTGATTACTTTTCCGTCTGGAATCTGAAGTTCTATATCAGGACCTTCGGCATCTAATAAGTCAACGTCAAAATATTTACTCCATCCGTGTTTTTTGAGTGTCACGATATGCTTCTCAGTTGTATTTCTCTCGCCGTCGTAAGCAGTATTACACTCTGTCACTGTTCCGCCTACATGGTCGATAACTGGCTTCCAAAACTCGGGTTTCAAGAAGTTTTGATTGCCAACTTCGCCTGAGTGAAGCTTAATTGCTATCTTTCCCTCAAGTGGGTTTTCAAATAATTGGTACATTTCTAGTACTTTCTCCGGTGTAATCTCTCTTGAAAAATATACTTTTGCCATTTGGGTGTCCTCCTTTTTTATTTGGAATTAGTTAGGATTAAGTGGTATATTCTTTTTCCTTTTTTATATTGTATCATTTGGGGGGATAGTATTCCAGTGTTTTTTTGATTTGGTTGGGGAAAGTTTTGGGGGAGTGGGGACAGATGGTAAAAGGGAACTGTGGGGAGAGACGCCAAGAGAGGTAGGAGATATGTCCTCGAAAAACACGTTCGTTCCCACGGTTTTTCGA
>JAUUSJ010000176.1 GCA_030841965.1 Blautia sp. | reverse complement strand
TATTTCAATAATTTCAAAGAACTATTTATCCACTTTTACGGGACAGTAGTGATAATATGTTTTTAAATGAATATTTTCTAAGAAAAGCATGCTACCATTGCCCTTATGCTTCACTTCCTCGATATGCAGATATTACTATAGGTGACTTTTGGGGAAAAAGCGAATCTAAAAATGAAGCAGGTACATCACTGTTTTTTATCAATCACAACAAGGCACAACAACTCATCTCCACTTCAAACATTGTATTCCATGAAATAGAGCTTAATCAAGCCCTTTACAATTCATCTCGTATTACCTGCAATCTATATTCAGATTTAGAATGTTTTCCACGGCTATTTTGGACAAAAAGTTTTTGTAAAGGGAAGAAAGGTAATTTACCAATAAAGATATTCTTCAAAATTTGGGATATAATAATACGAATACATCAAAACAGGAAAAACAAATTAGTACAACAAAGCATTGAAAATTATGAAAAAAGTAGGAATTATTACAATTCATAAATCAACAAATTACGGTGCTTGCCTTCAAGCGCATGCCTTATGGAAATTTATTACTTTACAAGGATATAATGGATTTATAATTGATTTATATAGAAACATTCACGAAGGATTTATCCCTAGTAAGAAATACACAATATATGAAAAACCATATATTGACCAAACACAAAAATCAAGATTGGAAGTAATAAAAAAACCTTTACGAAAAATATATAATAGAATACAAAATCAGATTTACTCAGAGGCAAGACAAAAACGTAAAAAGAGATTTGATGCCTTTAATGCAATGTCCGTCTATTCAGAACCATATCCATGTATTGATCAATTATATGAAACTCCACCTCAATATGATATATATATCACAGGTAGTGATCAAGTTTGGAATCCAACTATTGGTATTCCTCTTGAACCCTATTTTTTAACATTCACAAATTCTCCCAACAAAATATCTTATGCATCAAGTTTTGGTGTTTCAGCTTTGGACGATAAATATAAAATATTATTTCAACCTTGGTTATCAACTTACAAAATGATATCTGTTCGGGAGAAAGAAGGAGCAGATTTAGTAAAGCAAATTATAGATAAACAAGTTCCCGTATGTTTAGATCCCACTTTGCTCATAGGAGCTGATTATTGGAAAAGTATTGCTAGCCAAACAGAAATTAAAGATCCGTACATTCTTTTATTTTTCATAAAAGGAGTTACAAAACAAGTCCTTACTTATTGCACCTCAATAGCAAAAAGCAAAGGATATAAAATAATCATACTTGGAGAGACTTCATTAACTTGCTACATGAAATACCACACAATTGCAGATGCCGGTCCCAGAGAGTTTATAAGTTTGATTAAAAATGCTAAAATGGTCTTTACCGATTCATTTCATGGATTCGCATTTTCCATTATGCTAAATGACAATTTTTATATTTTATTAGACAAGGCAATCAACGGAAAAAGTCGAAATTCCCGCATAAATACTTTACTTGATGCATTACATCTTCATGATAGAATATTGAATTTTAACAATTTAAAAGATTTTCCTTCTATTAATAGAAACAAATTAAATACATCTTTAAAGGAAATGCAAGAAAATTCTGCACAATATCTAATTAATAATCTGAAATAAATGGTTCAGTATTCCAATAGTAAAAGATTAGCTAAAAATACAATTATGCTATATATTAGGATGTTGCTTAATATGGCAATATCTTTATATACTAGCCGTTTGATTCTTCAAGTTCTTGGAATTGACGATTATGGAATATACAATGTTGTTGGTGGCCTTGTAGCAATGTTCACATTCATGCAAAGTGCTCTCACTAGTGCTACACAACGTTTTTTAAACTATGCACTTGGTGAAAATAATTTCCATCAAACACAAATAACATTTTCCACAAGTGTATATATACACATATTTATGGCTATAATAGTTTTATTATTAGCAGAAAGTATAGGATTGTGGTTTTTTCATGAAAAATTAGTAATACCAGAAAACAGAATGCATGCGGCTTTATGGACATACCAACTTTCTATTCTTTCTTGTGTCATCATTCTTGTAAGTCTTCCATACAATGCTATTATTATAGCACATGAGAAAATGAGCGCATTTGCCTATATTTCCATATTCGAAGGATGTGCGAAATTATTAATAGTCTACTTACTATTGATAGTAAATTATGACAAGCTTATCTCTTATGCAATTTTAATGTTTTGCATACAATTACTAATACGCATTATCTATCAATATTACTCAAACAAGCATTTCCCAGAAACAAAATTAATATGGAGTATCAACAAAAATCTTATTAAGCGCCTTGGCAATTTTATTATTTGGAATCTATTAGGTAATATAGCAATGATAGGCTTAACACAAGGAGTTAACATCTTACTAAATATGTTTGCAGGCTTAGCTGTAAATGCAGCACGTGCCATTGCCGTACAAGTACAAGGAGCAATCAATGTTTTTTGCCAAAACTTTCAAGTTGCAATAAATCCCCAAATATATAAATCGTGTGCAGCAAAAGATTACCAATACATGATATCTCTTGTTCACCGCAGTTGTAAATTTTCTTATTTTGTACTATTCATATTAGCTCTCCCTTTCTTTTTTGAAATAGAGCAAGTGCTACATATTTGGCTGACAGAAGTGCCTACATACACAGCTGATTTTGTCAGAATAATGTTAGCTATATCTTTAGTTGATTCTATATCAAACGGAATAGGAGCAGCAATAATAGCTAATGGACAAATAAAATACTACCAAATTACTAATAGCATAATTTTACTGCTTGTCATTCCGTCTTCTTACATTATGCTTTCAGCAAATTTCCACCCATTATGGGTTTTTATTATACAACTTTTTTTTGATATTATAGCTCAAATTGTTCGCCTATTTTACGCTCGTCACTACGTACCGTTCTCTATAAAAACATTTTTTCATAGTGTCTATTTACGTATTGGCATAGTAACAATATTATCATGCATTATACCAGGATTATATTTCTATTTTATGCCTTCTTCGTTTCTAAGATTGATATTGCTATCTGGCACTTCAGTTATCACATCAATAATTATTATATATTTCATAGGAATGAGTTGCAATGAAAAAATGATGATAAAAGAGACCATTTATAAAAAATTACATAAAAACAACAAACAAATAATATGAAAATCGGCATTTTAACATTTCAAGCATCCCACAATTGCGGTTCGATGCTTCAAGCTTTTGCATTACAATATGTCATATCGCATAAATTTCACCATGAATGTGAACTAATAAATTATGCGAATTCCGCATCACGTAATATGTATGGTTTATTCGACTATAGAATCAACCGTCATATGTTCAAAGAAAACTGGAAGCGATTAACTCATTTAGAGGCCTATCGCAGTTCTATAAAGGATTATGAAGAATTTTCACACAAATACTTAGTCTTAAGTAAAGGAGATTTATCAACCAACAAGGAACTTGCGAATATCGCCCATAACTATGACATGATCATTGCTGGCGGAGATCAAGTATGGAATGTATGTTGCCCAGATGCGGGAAAAGAATACTATTTAAATTTCACACACAATGTACGTAAGATAGCTTATTCTCCAAGTATGGGTGGACAAAACATTCTTAAAAAAGCTGATAATATACAGATTTACAAACAATTACTATCAGAATTTGAGCATATTTCTATTAGAGAGCCACACGGTCAACAATGGCTACAAGAACTCACAGAAAAAGAAGTCAAAATTGTAGCTGACCCAACCTTACTTTTATCTCCTAAAGAATGGTGTGAAATCCTTCCTGTGCCCGAAATTAAAGAGAAGTATATTTTTAATTATGCTTTTTACCATAATCGCAAAAAAACAAACCAAGAAATTCAGCAAATATCCCAAAAAACGGGCTTACCAGTATATACAATTGACTTCAAGCAACATGCCATTTATAAATTAGATCAATATGGGATTAAACGTTTTGAACATACAGGCCCTCTACCCTTTTTAGGATTAATGAAAAATGCCTCATTAATATTAACACAGTCATTCCATGGTACATTGTTTTCAGCGTTATTTAATCGCCCATTCTGGTCATATAATTGGATAGGAGTTCATAACCCTGACGATGACCGAGCAATTGCTATATTAAGACAATTTGGACTTGAAAATCGTTACCAAATGATTGAAGATATTGTAGCAATGGACAATATACTTGTACCTATAGACTATACTTCTGTCAATATTCGAATAGAAGAAATGAGAACGTATGCAATGCAATATTTAGCACAATGCCTTAAATGATATTATGGAAAAAAATCCTCAAATATCAGTAGTAATACCTGTTTATAACAGTGAATCTTATTTAAGAAATTGTCTTAATTCTATTCTACAGCAGAAAAATCAAGATTTTGAAGTTATCATGGTTAATGATGGTAGCAAAGACAAATCTGGAGAAATATGTGATGAATATTCGAAAAAAGATAAACGGTTCAAAGTTATTCATAAAACCAATGAAGGAGTAAGTATTGCCCGTAATATAGCCTTAAATCAAGCAAAAGGCGAGTGGATATCTTTCATTGATTCTGATGATGACATAACCGAAGATTTTTTAACTATACCTATTGAATGTCATACTGCAAGTGTTATACAAAAAAACTATTTTCGCATTTGTCTTGATGGTACTAAAACCCTAACACATTTAGAAAATAAATGTCTAAGCACTCCAAAAGAAATTGCTTATTTTTGGTTAAATAAACGCACCAACTCTTTATGGAATAAATTAATTAGACGTGATATTATCGGTAATTACAGATTTATTCCAAATATTGATATTTCTGAAGACTTTTTATTCTTTACATCAATTATTCACAGAGTAAAAAAATATGCTTTCTCCAATATTGGGGCTTATAGGTATTACGAGCGCCCAAATTCCGCAATGAAGAATTTTGAAAATAATTTAAGAAAAAATATTCACATCACTTTTGAACATCTGCATATAATACGTTCATATGAAAATGAAAATAAAGATAAATGGCTCTACGAAGGACTTGTATATGGATATTTTATGAATACTCTTTGGAATTTAAGAAGGGCTCTTACTAAAGAAGAACGAAAAGAATTCAATTCTCTTCTTAATGAAATGAAAATAAAAAGCCTTTTTTATGTAAATAAAAAAACAAAGTTCAAGCTATTGTTTATTAAAATGATTAATTTAACATCACAGCATGGATGATATTAAGATTTCAATTATTATTCCTATATATAATACTGGAGAAAAGTTACGACAATGCCTTGATAGTATAGTCAATCAAACAGTCACAAATTTTGAATGTATTCTTGTTAATGATGGTTCATCCGATATATCAGGTGACATTTGCAATGAATATGTCAATAAAGACAAACGTTTTAAAGTTATTCATAAAAAAAACGAAGGTGCAAGTAAAGCTAGAAATATAGGTATTGAACAGGCGAAAGGAAAATGGTTGACATTTATAGATTCTGATGATTGGGTCGAAAAAGAGTTTTTGGAAAATTATCTATTTGATGAAACTTCAGATATTGTATTTCAAGGATTTATCGAAGAAAAGAGTGACACTACAAACTATCGATATGCACAACCTATAGCAAATGAATCATTTATAAAAACAATATATAAACTTGAACAATTAGGCATTTTTGGTTATACTTGTAATAAGCTGTTTCGAAGTCAAATTATAAAAATGCAAAAAATTTATTTCCCCGATAATATTACAATTAGAGAAGATCTCATATTCACCTTAAATTATTGCCAATATATTACAAAAATAGCCGTATCATCAAAATGTTTATATCATTATATTGTACATCAAGATTCATTAATGTTCAAGAAACGTAAATTTGAAGAACTTTATCAATGTCAATCCATTGTATATAAATTAAGATGCAATCTTGAAGAAAAATATAAATCTGAACAATATAGAAATTGGTTCGAAAGAGAAAATATAGATAGATTTCTTACGATAGTTTATAATATGTATACGCCATCCGATAGACTTCCTCGAAATAAGCGAATTGATATATTAAAAACTTTAAATTTGGATATTTTAGCAGCTACCAAACCTACGACCAAAACTAATTATATGCTAAAATTTTTATTTATAAGTCATTTACCTTTTTATATTATAGACAAAATTATTCTGATTTTTAGAAAAATATGCAATAAATAAGATCTAAAAGTTACATTACAGATTAAATAAAATACATGAATTCACCCAAAGTTTCAATCATTGTTCCGATATATAATGTAGAAAAATATCTTGCTACATGTATAAAATCATTACAAAATCAATCATTAAAAGACTTGGAAATTATTTTGGTAGATGATGAATCTCCAGATAATTGTCCTAAGTTATGTAATGAATATGCAAAAACAGATTCTCGAATAAAAGTTATTCATAAAAAAAATGAAGGTTTAGGATTTGCCCGTAATTCTGGACTTAATATAGCAGAAGGAGAATTTGTTTCTTTCTTGGATTCAGATGATTATATAGATCTAAATGCTTATGAAGAATTATACGAACTTGCAAAAAGTAATAATTTAGATGCTATTTATTATAAGTTTGAATCGTTTACAGATGACGGAACAGTTTATGGACATAATGAATCAAAAAAGTTAAGCATATATGAAAGTCCTAAAACGACTAAACAACTTGCAATGGAAATGATAGGTTCTATGCCAACTGAAAAAAAAGATCGACTCATAGAAATGTCTGCTTGTACTGCTTTTTATAAACGTTCTTTGATTGATAAATATAAAATCAGCTTTCATAGTGAACGTGAATTAATAAGTGAAGATCTTATCTTCAATATAGATTTTCTCAATCATGCAAAAAAAGCAGCTCTAATTCCACGAACATACTACCACTATTACGTAAATACAACGTCTTTAACCAGAAAAGTTCGTTTTGATAGAGTCGAAAAAAATATAATATTTTATCGATATATTTCTAACAAGCTCAATGAGTTAAACAATCCTTCAGAAAGTGATCAACTTAGAGCTATGCGCATGCTTATCGGTTATTGTCGTAATTCTATTCTTCAAGTTCTTAAATCTAAATGCTCTAATACTCAAAAAAATGAATGGTTAGTAGAAGTGTGCAAAATACATATTTGGAGTGAAATATATTCTAAATATCCAATTTTTAAACTACCGTTAAAATATGCTCTCTTCTTTTGGGCTAAAAGATTTAAACAATATTGGCTAATTCGTTTAATGGCATTAATCTCATAAAATTCAATATATGATAAGAAACAAAAAAGACTTAAAACAATATCTCGAACAAGATTTTAAAATATTTAAAGATTCTCCCGTCACTATAAAAGATTTTATATTAAAAAATGAACGGTGGTATATTTATCACTTCATAAAACATTTGCGCATGACTGAATATTACATAAATATTCAGGGGGGGAAATTACAAATGCTATTTCACCTTTTTTGGCTTAAATATTTCAGTCGAAAAATGAATTTAACTATTTACCCTAACACTGTGGGACCAGGACTACAATTATTCCATTTTGGAGATTTCACCCATATTGCAAAAGGTTGCAAAATAGGAAAAAACTGTACTATTCTTCCAGGAGTAGTCTTCGGGAAGAAAGATGGAACAGACATAAAGACAACTGTAGGAGATAATTGTTTCTTCGGATTGGGAGTGAAAATTCTAGGAACAGTCCATATTGGTAATAATGTAACTATCGGAGCTAACGCAGTAGTTACAAAAGATATTCCTAATAACACTACTGTCCCGTAAAAGTGGATAAATAGTTCTTTGAAATTATTGAAATAT
>JAUUSJ010000175.1 GCA_030841965.1 Blautia sp. | reverse complement strand
TCGAAAAATCGCTCCACTCTCTATCGTTTTCGGGGCAGATATCTCCTTGCTCTCTCGGCTGGGTATTGGTGGAATTTTATGAGATGATGTAGGGGTCAAAAGGTCTTTTGACTCATTATAATATAAATGAGTTAGAAAATTTTGAAAGACTTGTGGAAAGTTTTTTAAAGTGGCTTGCTTAGAGAATAGGACATATGTTATCATAAAAATAAATGAAGGATATTGTGTTAGGGAAAGGATTGGAGTAGCGAATAAGGAAAGGGAGGGGAAGAAAGATGGAAAAAGAGAATAGGGAATATAAGGATAGTGTATTTGTTGATTTATTTTACAGCGATGAGACGGCAACGGAAAATTTATTAAGTTTGTATAATGCCTTGCATGATACTGATATACAAGATACATCCATGATTCGTAAGATAAAAGTGGATGAGGTATTGTATAAAAATTTCAGAAATGATATATCTTTTGAAGTAAATGGAAAAGTGATTGTGTTTGGAGAGCATCAAAGTACGGTAAATCCCAATATGCCACTGAGATGTCTTATGTATGCAGGGAGAGCCTATGAGCAATTGACAGATGATAATGTGAAGTATAAGACAACGCTTGTGAAGATTCCAACACCAGAGTTCTATGTGTTTTATAATGGCACGAGGAATAGACCGTTAGAGCAAGAGTTATTATTATCGGATGCTTTTTTAGATGCTGACGGGAAAGAGAATCTGGAGCTAAAAGTTAAGGTGTTTAATATTAACTCGAATAAAGCGCATAAGATATTGGAGAAATGTCCAATATTAAAAGAGTATAGTATTTTTGTGGGTAAGGTGAGAGAGTATCAAAAAAAGGGCAGTAAAACTGGAATTAAAGATGCGATAAATGATTGTATTGAGAATGGTATTTTGGTGGAGTATCTGAAAAGAAAGGGAAGTGAGGTGCGTAATATGTTGACTATGGAGTATAGCTATGAAAAGGATATGCAGGTAAAGCAGGAAGAAGCAAGAGCAAAAGGAAGAGCGGAAGGAAAAATCAATGCAAGAAAAGAAACAGCAATAACATTAGCAGAAATGGGAATGACTATGGAGGATATTTCAAAAGCGGTAAATACAGATATAGATATTGTGAAAAAATGGATATTAAAGGAAGAGTAAAAGTTGTGGTGGCTAGAACTCGTAAGATTCAGAGATTCTTGTCTTAATCTTTTTCATGGAAGAGCAGTTTATGGGTATTGGTGGTAAAGATGTTCTGTTGAGTGAAGATGATATAGGATTTTGTTGAGGTTTTGGAAGGAAAGTATGATAATATTCTAGAAGGTTTATTCTTGAATGATGGAAATATTTATGTGCTTACAAGACTAAATTAAGTAGGTGATGATATGGTAGATAAATAGTTTCACCTAGAAATTATCACACTAGACTGTAAGTTTTTTAATGAGAATATAGGATTTGGGGTTACTGCAAAATGAGAGAAGAGATGGGTTTTGCAGTAGCCTTTTTTTTGATATATAGGGAAATATAAGGGGAAAATATCCTGAAATGGATCGTATAACTTCATCTATAGTTACAGTTAAAAAGACAAAATATTCTAAAGTGATGGTAAAAATAATACTCAGTTACAGTTGAGAAGATGAAATATGCTAAAGTAACCGTATAAAACCAGCTATAGTTACGGTTGAAAGGTAGAAATAATCAAAAACGACCGTATAAGTCCATCTATAATTGCAGTCGAAAAGACCAAGTAATCAAAAATGCCCGTATAACCCTATCTATAGTTGCAGTCGAAAAGACCAAGTAATCAAAAATGACTGTATAAGCCTATCTATAGTTGCAGTCAAAAAGATAAAATAGTCTAAAGTGACTGATAAGCACAGAGATTAATAACCCTTATCATTTTATAATATAATAATTTAGCCAGAAAATCCATGGTCTTTAGACCGTGGAATGAATGGCGTTACACATGACAAAGTTTTTTTAATAGTGTGCTTGCTTAGAGAATAGGACATATGTTATCATAAAAATAAATGAAGGATATTGTGTTAGGGAAAGGATTGGAGTAGCGAATAAGGAAAGGGAGGGGAAGAAAGATGGAAAAAGAGAATAGGGAATATAAGGATAGTGTATTTGTTGATTTATTTTACAGCGATGAGACGGCAACGGAAAATTTATTAAGTTTGTATAATGCCTTGCATGATACTGATATACAAGATACATCCATGATTCGTAAGATAAAAGTGGATGAGGTATTGTATAAAAATTTCAGAAATGATATATCTTTTGAAGTAAATGGAAAAGTGATTGTGTTTGGAGAGCATCAAAGTACGGTAAATCCCAATATGCCACTGAGATGTCTTATGTATGCAGGGAGAGCCTATGAGCAATTGACAGATGATAATGTGAAGTATAAGACAACGCTTGTGAAGATTCCAACACCAGAGTTCTATGTGTTTTATAATGGCACGAGGAATAGACCGTTAGAGCAAGAGTTATTATTATCGGATGCTTTTTTAGATGCTGACGGGAAAGAGAATCTGGAGCTAAAAGTTAAGGTGTTTAATATTAACTCGAATAAAGCGCATAAGATATTGGAGAAATGTCCAATATTAAAAGAGTATAGTATTTTTGTGGGTAAGGTGAGAGAGTATCAAAAAAAGGGCAGTAAAACTGGAATTAAAGATGCGATAAATGATTGTATTGAGAATGGTATTTTGGTGGAGTATCTGAAAAGAAAGGGAAGTGAGGTGCGTAATATGTTGACCATGGAGTATAGTTATGAAAAAGATATGCAAGTAAAGCAGGAAGAAGCAAGAGCAAAAGGAAGAGCAGAAGGAAGAGTTGAAGGAAGAGCGGAAGGAAGAGTCGAAGGAAAAATCAATGCAAGAAAAGAAACAGCAATAACATTAGCAGAAATGGGAATGACTATGGAGGATATTGCAAAAGCGGTAAATACAGATATAGATATTGTAAAAAAATGGATATTAAAGGAAGAGTAAAAAAGGCGAAAATCGAATTAAATTCTTATTCCTATGCTTGCATTTTTTCTTTCCTATGATATAATGAACTTGTCATAGTTGGTAATAAAAATGTAACAATTAATATTAAGCAGTGCACGGTGAAGATAAGATGGAGTGGTTAATTGCCTAGTTGAACCGTTCGCTTGTTTCTCTGGAAGGGGCAAAAAGGAGGTATCCCGATGAGTAAAACATTGAGTGACACAGAGTATGAAATTATGTGCCATTTTTGGGAGACGGAAGATGAGAAGGGGTTTTCTGAGCTTATGAATTACTTTCAGAATGAACAGGGGAAGCTTTGGAAAAAGCAAACATTGAATACGTTTTTGACACGATTAATTCAGAAAAATTTACTTAGATTTAGAAAAGTCGGAAATAAAAAGTTTTACAAAGTAAATATGACAAAGAGAGAATATGAAAGATTTTGTGCACAGGAGATTTTGGATGAGACTTACGATGGAAAGCTCACAAAATTTCTTGCGGCTTTGACAGGAGAAGCCAGAGTTGCCAAATTGGACGAAGAATCGTTAATTGCTTATATTCTTAATAAATAGGAAGTTTCAAAAGAGTTGCTTCATAGTGGGGAGATTGCTATGAGGTGACTTTTTTTAGTGAATTTTTTTATAACGGAAAAAACTTCCTTTTGCCAGGAGATGTGATGAAAAGAAGTGGCAAAAGGAAGTTTCGTTGGAAAGGAAGGAACGCCGCCAAGAATAGGAGTTGCGACGTTCCCCGAATCGAGTTATGTATGTGAACTTATCTGCCATGAATGAATTGAATAGGAAGGCAGATAAGAACATACCAAATTTTAGTAAATCCCTATCAGATAGTGTAAATATTTAGTTATCTATTTGTCTCTCTGATAGGGAGAAGCTGCGATATACTGGTGAAGGTATATCACAGATATATCAATCTCATTAATTCTACAAAACATACCAGTTATATCGATTGCACTGGTTATATCAGTTATACTAGTTATATTAATTAGTTATACTAGTCATATGAATTACGTCGGTTATACCAGTCGTGTCAGCTATATTTGTAATACAAATTATATTGATTATACTGGTTGTGTTAGGTACACCAGATATCAATTATACTAGCTATATGAATTATACTAGTTTTAGGTATACATTTTATATTATATTAATTGTAATTGCATTACAAAAGCAACCTATTCATTACCAACAAGCTTGATGTATACTTGATATATTATATTAATTGTATCGGTCGTATAAAATATATCAGTCGTATCATCTATATTATCTATATCAACTATATTTTGATAGTTCTTATTTAAATTAAGTCTTTATCTTTGATACAAGATTAAAAAATTTTGCTAGGGTTTCTCTATATATAAAAATATCTACTACAACTAATCTCAACCTAATGAGGGCACTTTGTCCAAGTAGCAGTATTAACTAAATCACCTGTAATGCACTTATGACATTTTGTGCAGATTTGAGCATCATAATATTTTATTACACAACTGCCAGTCTTAGTATTTTTACTATGGACTTGTTTACTACCTTTTACGTAAGAATGAATGCAAAGGGCATATGGTTCAATATTTTCTTCAGGCAGAAGTATAACGTTTCCATCTTCATCTACAAAATAGGAACAGGATTCAGAAAGCTCTAAATCTGTATTATATACAGATATGTCAGTAGTATCAGTTGTATATGTAACTTCAGTATCTATAGAATTTCCTTTTTCCTCTAAAGGCATATTATCTTCAATGCCACCCTCGTAGGCGAATACTGTCATACTACTCATTAGAATCATCAAACACAAGCAAAGAATTGAAAATCCCCTGATTACTTTATTAGGCTTTCTTTTATTAAAAATAAAGTCAATTCTTTTTTTCATCGATTCCTTCCCTCCTGTAAGTGAGTTGGAAAAGCTCGGAATATTATACTCGCTCTCATAGGAGTTTATTCTTGTTAATCTCACAATAAATCCGATATAATCCTTTTGCTCATCCTTAGACATGTATTCTGTGCAATACTCATCTGCGTAATATTCACAGAAATTGGAATGGTGTGACGCAAGTATGTAAACGAGAGGATTATACCAATGTAATAAGACGGCCATTGTACATAGCGCTTTCCATATAACATCATGGTGGAGGATGTGAGAAAGCTCATGGGAGTAGATATATTCTTTTTGTTTTTGACTGAACTTCTGTTTTGGAAGAACAATAGATGTAAAGCGAAACCCTACAGCAAAAGGTGTATCTGCGTATTCTTGTTCAAAGACAAAAAAGCTTTTCCGACGTAATTTTTTAAATTGAGGATGTTCATCGATAAATTTGCCTATATCCTCACCATCTATTATATCCGATGAGAGAAGAAGTTCTCTATGACTGCGAAAGTATCGAAACCAAGTGACAAACGCACAGACTGTAAATGCCAACAAACAGACGATATACATGAACAAAACATAGTTTGGGTATATAAGATAATTTCCATCGATTTTTTGCATATTAACATGGTTCACTGTGTTTAATGTTCTTGTATATGTCTCTACCCCAAAGTTGTGAGACAGACTGATTAGTTTTTCTGGTAACAGATATTTCAAAACTTGAAATGGACATAAGTAGAAGATGATGGCTACTCTTAAGATGAACATATAAAATCTTACCGGAAATCTATCCCCTAGAATGTGAGAAAAAATGAGATAACATACTAGGGGGATAGAGCCAGCTAAAGTCATGATAAGTAATAGAAGCATAATACCACTCTTTTAAAATTTACCGTCTATTTGTTCTTAATATACTCTAGAAGCTCCTGCTCGTCTACCTCAGAAAGTTTTTCTTCTCCAGTTAAAGCAGCGAGGAATTTTGGAAGATTACCATCAAATGATTTCTTCAAAGCTTCCTGTGCACAGAGCTTATCGTACTCTGGTCGGCTCATTTTAGCGAGATAATATTTCCGATTTCCAACTTTTCTAAATTGTAATAATCCCTTGTCTATTAATCTGAGTAGAAAAATATTCAAGGTTTGTTTTGACCATTCTCTACCTTGGGTGGTACGGAAGTATGTCATGACATCTGCGAAACCTTTTTCGCCTTCCTCAAATACCTCCCAGAAATAACACATAATATCAAATTCTGTAGCGCTTAATGTTCTGCTCATAAGAACACTCCTCCTTAATAATTATGATATCATAGCCATATCCAACTAAAAGTATAACTGAAAAGTCATATACAGCAAATAGAAAAATGAAATTTTGAGTAAAAAAATGTGTAAACATAGAAGATATACTCAAAATCATAGTAAAGCTGTAAGATAATACGGATATAACTATGAGGAAAAGAGACAACCTTGTGTATTTTATTGGAAAAATGATAAAGATTGCCGCTTGTTAATAAAGTTGTGTAACATTGTTGAATTTATTCTAAATACTTACTCTGAATTTTAAGAGCTGAATGTACTAGTATTAGCTCAGATACTCATGACTTTAGTTATGGGTCATTGAATTTTTAGGCTTTTCTATATTGGTCTTGTCTATTAAGAAATGGGGTCTTTTCTTTACCTCATAGTAAATCCGCCCAATATATTCGCCTAATACTCCAATTGAAAAAAGCTGTACTCCACCCATAAATAGAACGGCAAAGATTGTCGTGATATATCCTGGGGAGTCAATCCCGTGGAGAAACATATTAATGAGCAAGTATAGAATATAGATAATGCTAAAGCCGATACATATACTGCCAAAAAGGAAGCAGATGCGCAGAGGCTTATTATTGAAGGAAATCATTCCGTCGATGCCGTATTGTAAGAGGGAGCGAAAAGACCATTTTGTCTCTCCGGCAACTCTCTCGCTGTTTTCAATCTGGATTACTTTGCATTTAAATCCAATCCAGGAAAATAGACCTTTAGAGAAACGATTATACTCAGACATAGATAAGAGAGCATCCACTGCGCGTCGACTTAGCAATCTAAAATCTCCAACTCCGTCTAGAAGTTCTACGTCTACCAAGCTATTTACCAAGCGATAATAAAGGCGGCTGAAAGCAGTACGAATCTTGTTATCTCCTGTTCGAGTTCGTTTTGTGATAACTTGGTCATATCCCTCTCTATAGTACTGTAGTAAGGTTGGAATTAACCTCGGAGGATGCTGTAAGTCCGCATCCATAATAACAACACAATCTCCACCTGCGTAAGTGAGTCCTGCGAGCATTGCACTTTCTTTGCCAAAATTTCGGCTAAAAGAAATATATTTGCTATGGGAATCTCCTTTGCTAAAGTTCTCAATAATATCGATGGTATTATCCTGGCTTCCGTCATTTACATAGATTACTTCGTATTCATAATCAGAGCGAGTGGCATCTTCATTCAAAACCTTGCGGATTTCCTTATGTGTGAGTTCAATTACTTTTCCCTCGTTATAACAAGGAACAATAACGGATAGAAGCATAAAAAACCTCCTTCTCGTGTTTAATGCCCTTTCAATGAAGAGTCAGGTGTTCTGACTCATATAATAGTATCCCCAATTTGGCGTACTATATATCATTTTATATGGACAATATTTAGCTTTTGACATTTGATAAATTTGACTAAAACTGACGGATATTGTCACTTTATCTAAATTATCTAAACGTAATCATTATATACGAATAAACAGGAAATATCAAGGAAAAACCTAGAATTTGACAGTATTTTGAGAGATATAAGCAAGAATTGGTAAAATATTTGAGTAATATAAGGGGATGGATAGTGAAAATAGGGATATGGGGACAGACGCTAAGAGAGCGAGGAGATATCTATCCCAAAAACACGTTCGTTCCCACGATTTTTCGACATACGCTGATTTTTGCCGCC
>JAUUSJ010000174.1 GCA_030841965.1 Blautia sp. | reverse complement strand
TCGAAAAACCGTGGGAACGAACGTGTTTTTCGAGGACATATCTACGGACTCTCTTCGCGTCTGTCTTCTACTCTCTTCGCATCTGTCTTCTACTCTCTTTGTGTCTGTCTTCTACTCTCTTTGCGTCTCTTCCCAACTCCATTATCACCTGCTCCCACTCCCCTAAAAATCATCCACTCACCAAAAACTTTACACTATCAAATCCAAAAAAAGTGTAGCTTTCTACAAACCATTATGATATAATAATCTCCACTGAGATATTTCTTGCCGCCGGGTAAGAATTTAAGCGTTAGACTTTCTATCGTTAGGCCTTTGAAGATAGAAAGCTCTAACGCTATTTTTTTTGAGGATTTCGGAGGAATTAGATATAAATATATCAACTCCCCACACCAAAAAATAATGGAATTCCCCCTCAAAAGATAGTGGGATTCCTCCTCTGACAAACGAAAGGAGAACTTTATGAAACAATATTCTTGTATACGAGATTTCGCTCATTATACGATTTTGAGTGTTTTAGGAACATTAGGAGTGTCTTGCTATATTCTGGCGGATACATTCTTTGTGTCGAAAGGATTAGGAGCGAATGGACTTGCCGCCTTAAACCTCGCCATTCCTATATATAATTTCATCCACGGAACCGGTCTTATGCTCGGTATGGGTGGTGCGACAAAATTTTCTATTTATAAAAGTCAAAAGAGAACAGAGGAAGTGAATCGGGTCTATACAAATACTATTTATCTTGCATTGATTTTTTCCTTTCTATTCGCAGTCTCTGGTTTTTGCTTTTCGAGTCAATTGGCAGACCTTTTAGGTGCAAATGCAGATGTATTTGAAATGACCAATACTTATCTTCTCTGGTTATTGCTTTTTGCCCCTGCTTTTATTTTGAATGATGTCCTGCTTTGCTTTGTTAGAAATGACCAAAGCCCTCAGCTTTCTATGATAGCAATGTTGATTGGAAGCTTTTCAAATATTATATTGGATTATATTTTTATCTTTCCTATGAAGATGGGAATTTTCGGAGCGATTTTGGCTACTGGATTATCTCCGATTATCAGTATCCTCATGATGCTCCCTCATTGGATTAGAAAAAAGAATACTTTTTATTTTATAAGAACGAAATTAGAAAAAGATATAGTAAAGGACGATTTATCATTAGGTTTTCCATCTTTGATTGCACAGCTTTCTTCTGGGATTGTAATGATAATATTTAACGCAATTATATTAAAATTGGAAGGGAATATAGGAGTTGCGGCTTATGGCGTGATTGCAAATATTTCTCTGGTCATTGTCGCAATATATACTGGTATTGCACAAGGGATTCAACCTCTGATTAGTAAGTTTTATGGAATTGGGGATAGTAGGCAGGTACAGATGATTTTTCGGTATGCTATGATAACATTATTTTTTGTGTCTGGTATAATTTATCTGATTATTTTTGTGTTTGCACAACCGATTACTTCTATTTTTAACAGCGAGAATAATGCAAATTTACAACAAATTGCTGTGACAGGATTAAAGCTATATTTTTTATCTACTTTATTTGTCGGATATAATATTATTTTAGCGACGTTTTTTACTTCGACAGAGAAAGCATTACCTGCGCATATTCTATCACTTTTAAGAGGACTTATCCTCATTATTCCGATGGCATTCTTATTCGCCGCTCTATGGGAAATGACAGGTGTATGGCTTACTTATCCGATAACAGAGCTTTTGGTTGCGTTGCTCGGATTTGTAATATATAAGCAGAAATATCAAAAAACAGAAAGGAAGAAAAGATTATAAAAATGAAAGAAAAAATCGCATTGCTTGTAATTGACATTCAACAGGAAGACTTTAAAGAAATGAGAGAAGATAATTTTGACGACCCAAGATGGGATTGTATCCGCAATGCCAAGCGTGTGCTAGATGTTTTTCGAGCAAAAAACTTTCCTATTATTCAGATTAAAGAAGTTCACAGACCAGATATGGTAGATTTTGGACGTGAATTAGATGGTTCTGAGGGCATTCATTGTATTGAATCCTCCCCTGACACAGACTACGCTAAACTTACCTATCCTCTTCCTGGCGAATATCTTATATCCAAGAGAAGATATAGTGCTTTCTTCGGAACAGATTTGGAAATTCTCTTAAAAGGACTCCATGTAGATACGCTTTATATGATTGGTGGTCTGACAGATGTATGTATCCATTATACAGCGGTGGATGCTCACCAGCATGATTACCATATCAGAGTAGTAACCGATGCGGTGGCAGGTTCCAGTGAAGAAGCACATCGATATGCCTTAAAAGCCATGAAATATCTTCAAAAAGATGCTCTGCTGACTACCACTGATGTCGAAAATATTTTTAATTAGCTTTCACGGATGGATATGTCTGCTTCAGCAGATATATCTGTTTCAAGCATTTTTCCAGAGATATGAAAGAATCTCCAGAAGAAATGACCAAATACGCTCTTTTAGTACTGCCGCCGCAGTTTGTTCCTTACCTGATGAAGTAGAAACCAATTGACATCACAGTTTCTTCTATATCTGATGAAGTAGAAAACCAACTACTATTTTAGGAAAATCAGTTTCTCTCCTTTATCAACTGCATTCCTACCACAAGCGCCACGCCAATCAAGCATGGTGCCACTTGAAAATTTGCCAAATTCATCGCCGCTTTCGGTACATCCAACGTAGTCGGTCCCTGTATAATCGCATAAAATGAACCAATCATCATGCCCAAAATCATATACACCGTCTGCGGACGAAACTTTTCCAGACAAATCTTAATTATTTTCACTACCGTAACAGCCCCGGCAAGCACGCCAAATCCAAAGCACATCAGAGATGGAAGATAAGAAAAGTCCAATCCCATGAATCCTCTCACCGCCGAAATCACTGGTATATACGCTCCAAAAATCAAAAGCAATGTAGAACCAGAAATTCCTGGAAGAAACATCGCAGATATCGCAATCATGCCGATAAAGAATAATCTTATCCCTAATCCAACGGAAAACTGGCTCAAATCCATAGAACTTCCTCCAAGTCTCCCATTTAGCCATGTAATCCCTGCGACAAGTAAGATTCCCAGGATACAAAACCAGATTCCCTTCCCTACTTCTCGGAAACTGCTCTTTTCTTCCTTTATAATCAGCGGAATTGCACCCGCAATAAATCCCATAAACAAAGAACTGACAATATAAATCTGACTCTCAAACAGCGCAGATAAAACGAGCACCGCCAAGACCATTCCCACTGCCCATCCAATCCCGAGCTTTGCCAGATAGCCAATTGCTGATTTCTTCTCCTTCCTTTTTCCAAACGCAAAATTATGGATGGAGCCGATAAACTGGTCATAAAATCCCATAATAAATGCGACCGTTCCTCCCGACACGCCCGGCACACTGTCCGCCAATGCCATACAAAACCCATTGATTCCTTCTTTTAACATATAAAAACCTCCTATTTATTTACGTGAAATGTCTGAATAACTTTTATAAAATGATGTTGGGGTCAAAAGGTCTTTTGACCCCTTTGATACCGGATTGCTCCGCACAATGTGCTCCCACAATCCTCAAAAACGTTCATAATTCGCTCATTTTTCTTTGAAAAATGGCTACTTATTCATGTTTTTGGCGGGTCTCAAAGTCAAAAACCCTCTTACAAGCAAGCTTGCATCGGGTTTCCAACCTTTCGACCCTGGTATCTATAAAATTATCTTAACAATCCACGCTAAACAAATAGGAGGTAAATTTCTAAACAATTTTTAAACTTTAAAATCTGACATGAAAAGAATCATTCACATTCTTCATTCCTAAATCACTGCCAGTAAAACCGTTCCCACCGTAATGAATATCACACCTGCTGCCGCCTTTTTGGTCAGCTTTTCATGAAATACAATCCAAGAAAAAGCGATAGTAACTAACATACTAAGTTTGTCAATCGGCACTACCACACTTGCTGGTCCATCCTGGAGTGCACGGTAATAGCAAAGCCATGACGCTCCCGTCGCCAATCCTGATAGACAAATAAAAATAAATTCCTTTTTCTCTATCTTTTTTATCTCGCCCTGTTTCCCAGTGACAAATACCATCATCCACGCCATAATCAAGACGACCGTCGTACGAATCGCCGTACCGAGATTGGAATCAATCCCCGAGATACCAATTTTGCCCAAAATAGCAGTCAAACTTGCAAATACCGCAGACAAAATCGCATAAATCAGCCAACCGCCGCCTTCCTCTCGCTCCACTTCTTTTGTATCTTTTTTGTCAATCATCATCATCGTTCCAATTCCAATCAACACCACGGATACTACCTTCATTCCCGAAAGTCCCTCATGAAGGAATATCAGCGCTAATAAAATAGTCAATACCGTGCTGGATTTATCAATCGGTACTACTTTATTAATATCTCCCTTTTGCAGAGCGTGAAAATAACAGAGCCATGATGCCCCTGTCGCCAATCCTGATAATACAAGAAACAAAAATGTCCTGCTATCTATCTGTCTAATTTCTCCTCCCGTCCCTGTAATCCATACCATCAGCCACGAAAATAATAATACGACAATCGTCCGAATCGCCGTCGCGACATCAGAATCTGTCTTTTTAATCCCGCATTTTGCAAGAATCGCTGTAATTCCCGCAAAAAAAGAAGAACCAACCGCGTAAAATAACCACATATCTCTTACCTCCTCCAAAGGTTTATTTGAATGTATTGATACCAAGGTCCCAAGTTCAAAAATCCAATGCAAACTTGCTTGCAAGAGGATTTTTGAACTTGGGACCCGCCAAAAACAGGAAACAGTTCAGCCATATACAAAACCACAAAAAAAAAAGTTCAAACTTGTCATAAATTACTTGACAACCAAATGCTCTATTTATTCAGTCGATATCCCGCTCCCCATACCGTCTCTAAAATCTTCGGATTTTTGCTGTCATCTTCAATCTTTTCTCGAATCCGGTTAATATGTACCATCACGGTCGCACTATCTCCCATATAATCATATCCCCATATTTTTTCAAAAATCTGTTCTTTGGAAAATACAATATTCGGATTCATCGCAAGAAATTTTAAAATTTCAAATTCTCGGTTAGGAAATTTGATTTCTTTCTCTCCCTTATAAGCCTTCCAACTTTTCACCAAAATCCGAAGGTCCTGGATTCTAATTTCGTCTGGCTCTCCATTTATTTCTCTTGGAACTTTCCGCTGCAGCCTCTCATACTGTCGCAAATTCGCATGAACCCTCGCCACCAGCTCTGCCGGGTCAAAAGGTTTCGCAATATAATCGTCCGCTCCAAGTCCCAGACCTCTAATTTTATCTATAGATTCCGTCCTTGCCGTAACCATAAGAATCGGAATATCTATCTTATCTCGTATCTCGCGGCATACTTCATATCCACTTTTTCCTGGAAGCATCAAATCAAGCAATATTAAATCAAACTGCTCCTGCTCCAACGTCGTTTCAACCTCTGTCCCCTCCGTTAGGATTTTCGTCTCAAATCCCGCCACCTCCAAATATGCCTCTTCCACCATACTGATATCCGCATCATCCTCCACAATCAAGATTCTCTTTCTATCCGCCATTTTCATCCACTCCTTTCCACAACTTGGAAACTCTAAATACTCTAAATATACAGAAAGCAATCACTGGCCTTTGTACCGCAAGCTCCTATTCCTTTCAGCAATTGGGAAATTCTAAATATACGGCAAGTCCATCTTCATTTGCTGCCCAAACGCTGCCTCCCATCGCTTCCATCAAATACTTTACAATATATAATCCAAGTCCATTTCCCTCTTTTTTATTCCTAGACTCATCTCCCCGATAAAACTCCTCAAAAATATGCGGAAGTTTCTCCTTTGGCACACCAATTCCATTATCCTTGAAACAAATGCTTAAGCCTTTTTGTGTTTTTTCGAGTGTCATCTCCATCCTCAACGGTCTCACCTCTGCATATTTCCTGCTATTTTCTAATAAATTATCCAAAATTCGCTGAAATTGCTCTGGGTCGACAGATACTTTTGCCTCAATTCCCCTCGTATCTACGCTAATTTCTTCCCTATCTATCTCTATGACCTCTCTCTTCGCCCTTACATAATTTTCCAAAAACGAAGAAATCTCTATCGTCTGCATGGAAATCGGCATATTTCCCGTCTCCATCCTAGATAGATAAAGAAGCTGATTTAAAAGCAACTCGATATCTCCTGTTCGCCTATAAGCCGCCTGTAAAAACTTTGTCTGCTGCTCTGGCGTAGACGCAATCCCATCCATTAATCCTTTTAATGTGCCTTTCATTGCTGTGAGCGGAGTACGTAGGTCATGGGAAATCCCCGCAATCATATCTGTCCTTGCTTTTTCGTATTTCTGATTTTTCTCTTGCTCCTCCAAAATAGATTTGCGCATATCATTAAAAGCAACACATACATTTTCAAATTCCAAATCTCCCGTATAGACAATACCCTCTGTCAAATCATTTTCTTTTATTCTCTTGGCTCCCTCTGTCAAAGCATCTAATGGCTCCATGATATGATTAGTCAGATTTTTCGTGAAAAACTGACTGACCATTACAAGAACTATGATGCAGAGTATTCCATCTAACCCGAAAATCAAAAGAAACTCATTTCGGTGGACTGTCCAATCTTCTAATAGGTCATCTAAGTCAGCCTCATTTGTTATATTTTCCACAGAGGTTCTGAATTCTGTTTCAATGGATTCGGCATAGACTTTGATTACAAATAGATTGATGATAAAAAAAATAACTAGTGTTACTATGACCATCGTTGCGTTTGATAGAAAGATTCTTCTTTTAACTGTTCTTTTTTCCATAAAACCTCCTGCGCATAGCACATTATTATAGTTATATTGTAATTATACTTTAACTATAACTATAATAATGACCTTTACTCTTATTATATCGCAACCTAATATAAGTGCAATATTTTCTGTTGATAAACTTCGATAAGTTTTTGAAAACCTCATAGGAAATTTTTTTGGGAGGGAGACGCTAAAAGAGGAGGCAGGTATATGCCCCGCAAACACGTTCGTTCCCACGATTTTTCGACATACGCTGATTTTTGCCGCCTCCCGCAAACTCGCGCCTTCGGCACTCAAACAATGCTCCAGCGGCAAAGCTAAGTATATCGAAAAATCGCTCCACTCTCTATCGTTTTCGTGGCATATACCTGCCTCCTCTTTTAGCTGTGTATCGGCGAAACTTAGACGGTTTCGAGGATATATTATTAACTTTTCCAAACATTCTATTCTTTTTATCTTATCTCCAAACACTAAATTCATACGATAAATTATCTAAACAATTCCTAAACTTGTCTCTCCACAAATTTCACTTCAAGAACTAATCCCTTCTACTACTCTAACACCATATTCTAATACTCACTTCCTTCAACTTTTATCCTATAAAAAAATTTGCAGCAAGTATTCTATAAAGCACTTACTGCAAAACTCTGTGAGTTTCCGAATGTTGAAGCAATTATGCTTGGTATTTCCGTTCCTATCGAAGCTTGCACCAAAATAGAGAAAAGATACAGAAAATATAATAAAGAAAATAAAATATCATGATACCAGGGTCAAAAGGTCTAAAATCCGATGCAAGCTTGCTTGCAAGAGGATTTTTGAACTTGGGGCCCGCCAAAAACAGGAATAAGTAGCCATTTTTCAGAGAAAAATGAGCGGATTATGAATGTTTTTGAGAATTGCGGGAGCACATTGTGCGGAGCAATTCGGTATCATAGGGGGCAAAAGACTTTTTGACCCCAACATCATATCATAATTTTAGATTTTCTGCTAATACACAGCCAAGGGAGCCGGCAGATATCTCCTCCGAAAACGATAGAGAGTGGAGCGGTTTTTCGATATACTTA
>JAUUSJ010000173.1 GCA_030841965.1 Blautia sp. | reverse complement strand
CTTCAATCTTAACTAAATGACATTGCTTTGCCGCTGGAGCACTGTTTGAGTGCCGGAGGCGCGAGTTTGCGGGAAGCGGCAAAAATCAGCGTATGTCGAAAAATCGTGGGAACGAACGTGTTTATGGGACATATATCTGCTTGCTCTCTTAGCGTCTGTCCCCCATATATCTACTTACTCTCTTAGCGTCTATCCCCATTACTTACTCTCTTAACTCCTGTCCCCATCCACCTAAATTAAAAAAGATAAAAAAAGCCGCCATGCCAGCAAATCCCCACATAGCGACTTTCTCCTTTTTCTCACCTTAATACAACTCTCTATAAATCTTATACACACGCTCTGAATCTAATTCCACAAAGTTATTTGCCATCAATCTCCCTTGATTCAGCATAACCGACTGCGTAAACTGCTCCAGCTCCTCTTCCTTCACTCCATACTCATGCAACGCCTTTTTCGGAATCAATATATTCAACAACTTCTCAAGCTCCTCATACACATCCTCCACATCACATTCCAAAATATCTGCTATGAAGTCATTCAATACCGCAATCTCACCATCTTGCTTTATCTCCATATAATTCTTCATAACCCCAGTAAACATCGCATAATTCGACTCTCCATGTGCCACATGATAAGTCGCACCGAGAGGATAACTTAAGGCATGTACCGCTGCGCATCCCGCATTTCCAAACGCGATTCCTGCATAATTTGACGCAATCAAAAACTCTCCCAAAAGCTCCTTTCTCGCCTCTTTTCCTTTCTCACGGATGATTTTATACCCATTTAAAATCATCTCAATCGCCTTATACCCAAAAAGCTTTGTATACTCATTCGCCTTTGGTGAGAGACTTGACTCAATCGCATGAATCAAAGCGTCAATCGAGCTTGTGGCAAATACTCCAAATGGAAGCCCCTCTAATAATTCTGGAATTAAGACCGCAAAGTCCGCATACATCTCGTCAACTGCAAGCCCCTTCTTCGTCCCTCGACTATTGAGCGCCAAAATTGCAATATTGGTCACCTCCGATCCGGTTCCACAGGTCGTCGGAACTAAGACAAGCTCCTTATCTTTTTCAATCGGAAGCTTTCCATCATATAAATCTAAAATCGGCGAAATATATTTTAGGGAAAATATCTTAGCTATATCGAGAATCGTTCCTCCTCCGATGGCGATAATACGTTTATGCTCCCCTTTGAGCTCTTTATACATCGCCTCCACCATATCATCAGACGGCTCTCCCAATCCGTATTTCTCCTGGTAAATAACATCCGCTTTTAAATCCAACTCTCCAAAATACGGCTCATAAATATACTGATTCGTAATAATCAAATCTCCCTCTCCGATTTGATACTCCTTTGCAAACTGCTTCGCTGTAGGACAACTTAAAATTTTTGGTTTTACCATGAACTGTTTCATTTTACTTTCGCTCCTTCTCTCAAACTAGCAAAGTATCCATGCATTTTACTAATGCATTTTCCATAATCTCAAGTCCAGCCTCCAACTGCTCGTCTGTGATAACAAGCGGTGCCAAAAATCGAATGACATTGCCATATGTGCCCGCACTCTCAATGAGCAGACCATTTTGAGCGCATTCCAATACCAATGCATTTGTCAAATCTGTGGCTGGCTCTTTTCCTTCTTGAGTTTTTACTAACTCTAATCCTATCATACCACCTAATCCACGGATATCGCCAATACAATCGTATTTTTCTTGCCATTTTTTATAAGTATCGGTCACTTTTTTTCCAATCTCGAGAGAACGCCCTGCCAAATTTTCTCTCTCCATAATCTCAATCGTCTTTAACGCTGCTGCACATGCCAGCGGATTTCCACAGAAGGTTCCTCCTATCGTTCCCTTTTTTGGAGCCTCCATAATCTCCTCCCTCGCAATAATCGCAGAGAGTGGCACACCTGCCGCGATAGATTTGGCAGTTGCGATAATGTCCGGCTGCACACCTGCCTCCTCCCAGTACATCGAGGCGAACATTTTTCCTGTCCTGCAAAATCCCGACTGCACCTCGTCTGCGACGAGCAAAATTCCATTTTCATCACAAATCTTTCTCACCGCCGAAATCCACTCAATCGGTGCAGGGATAAAACCACCCTCGCCTTGTAATGGCTCGACCACAATCGCCGCAATCGTGTCAGCTGGCGCACATTGTTCAAATACATCTTTGATAGAACTCAGATAGTACTCACATGCTTTTTCAGCTGGCATTCCCTCTGGATTACGGTAATAATATGGGAATTTTGCTCGGTAAATTCCATCTGGGAAAGGTCCCATGTCAACTGCGTACGCCTTCTTTGAGGTCATAGACATCGTAAGGAGTGTCCTTCCGTGAAAAGCTCCCGAAAATACAATAATATTATTTCTCTTTGTAAATGCCTTCGCAATCTTCACTGCATTTTCGTCCGACTCAGCTCCACTATTTGCGAAGAATACTTTTTTCTTCTCTCCCTTTACTGGGGCAATCTTCGCAAGCTTCTCCGCCAATGCGACATATCCCTCATGAGTCACAATATTAAACATACCGTGGAAATATTTTTCTGCCTGCTCTTTTACGGCATCCACAATCTCAGGATGAGAATAACCAATATTTAAAACACCGACACCTCCGACCCAATCTAAAAATTTATTTCCATCGACATCCTCAATCATCGCACCCTCGCCGCGCTCAATTGCAACTGGATATACACATCCAATCGCCGATGGAGTTGCCTCTTTTCTTCTCTCAATCAATTTCTTTGCCTTTGGTCCAGGTAAAGTTTCTGTTATTATTTTTGGTAAATCTGTTCTTAACATTTCTCTCTCCTACTTTCGGCTTTTTTAGTTCTCATACCATCCTACAATTCCAGGATTTAAATTAATATTAATCTGTTTTACTTCTTGATACTCCTCAAGTCCATGGACACCGAGTTCTCGTCCGATTCCACTCATTTTATAGCCACCCCAAGGTGCCTCATTAAAGGTTGGATTATAGCAGTTAATCCATGTAATTCCAGCACGAATCTCTTTGATAACACGAAGTGCCCTAGAACCGTCACTCGTAAATACTGCTCCTGCTAATCCATATGGGGTATCATTTGCGATATCAATCGCCTCTTTTTCTGTCTTAAAAGTCTGAATTGCCACAACTGGTCCAAAAATCTCTTCCTTCACAATCGTCATATCCGATGTACAATTATCAAAAATAGTTGGTCGAATGAAGAATCCCTTCGCACATTCCCCCTCGGTATATCTCTCGCCACCGCAGACAAGTGTTGCTCCCTCTTCCTTTCCTTTTTTGATATAGCTTAATACTTTATTCATATGACTTTCTGATACCATTGCTCCCATATCTGGATTATCAAGTGGGTTACCGATTGTAATAGCATTTGCCTTCTTCGCCAACCTTTTTACAAACTCATCCTTGATACTCTCCTCGATAATAATTCGACTTCCCGCCGAACAAATCTCGCCCTGATTTAAGAAAATACCAATCATCGCCCACTCTACAGCGCCATCCAAATCTGCATCTGCAAAAATAACGTTTGGAGATTTTCCGCCAAGCTCAAGTCCAACCTTCTTTACATTATTTGCGGCCTGTCGCATAATGCTTTGTCCAACCTCGGTGCTTCCTGTAAATGTAACCATATCAACGTCTTTGCTGCCGGCCAACTCATTTCCAATCGTTGAGCCAGGTCCCATAACAAGATTGGCAACTCCCTCTGGAAGTCCACATTCCTCAAAAATCTCAAATAATCTAATACAAGATAAGACGCAGACTGTCGCTGGCTTAAAGACAACACTATTTCCAGCCGCAATGCTCGGCGCTAATTTCCAGACACCCATAAGAAGTGGATAATTCCAAGGTGTAATCTCCGCACATACACCGACAGGCTCATGGACAGTATAGCTATGCATCTCGCCAAATCCAGTATTTACATCATACGCTCCGCCGTGCGGCGTCTTAATCAAGCTCGCATAATAGCGGAAACAGTGAATGGCATCATCCACATCCGCCTCTGCCTCTCTTAGAGGTTTTCCCATATCTACCGCATCTAATCTGGCAAGCTCATCCTTATATTCTTCTATCTTATCTGCAATCTTTAAGATAATATCGCCTCTCGCCTGAGAATCCATATCTCTCCACTCTCTCGTCTCATAGAAAGATTTCTTCGCCGCCGCAATCGCCTTTTTGGCATCATCTAAGGACGCTTCACAAATTTCTGCGATAACTTCTCCCGTAGCCGGGTTAATAGAAGTAAAAGTTTTTCCCTCACTGCCTTCTACCCACTGTCCATCAATATATAATTTCTTTTTCTCCATATCCATATTCTCCCTTCCTTTCTCCTACATAATCACTCCGCAAATTCCAAATCCGATACAGGAAATCACCGCACCAAGTATCGCATAAGGTATCTGTGTCACTGCGTGATCCAAGTTCTCAATTCTCGTCGCTGTGGACGCCAAGACAGTCGCATCAGAGTAAAAACATGCATGACTTCCAAATGTACTTCCAGATAAAATCGCAGCCATAGTAAGTAGCATATTGGCGTCAACAGCCGCTGCCAATGGAATAATAATCGGTACTACAATCGTAGATACACCCCAAGTTGAACTAGTTGCAAATGTAAGCAAAGAGACAACTAAAAAGATGATAATCGGAAATGTCGCTGAGCTCAGATAAGGTTCCACCGTCGCAATGACATACTCTGGAAGTCCCATCTCATTACAGCTATTTGCCACTGTGAAAGCTCCAAGTAAAATAGCCAGAGTCGGAAGCATCTCGCAAAAACCAGAGATTAATAAATTACACCACTCTCCCACCGTCATAATCTTGCGAATCGAGTACATCACAAGGCAGACAAAGAGCGCCACGATAACTGCAAGCAACATATCTCCCTGTACGACAGTGACAACAATCAATACGCCAATCGGAATCACAAAATCCCATATATTTCCAGTCACATCCTCCTCGTCCTCGTTCATATTGTATTTTCTACTTTGCTCACTATAAGTCTGACCTGTCGTCCTCGTTCGCTCATACGCCTTTTTCATTGCACCGAGCTTTGGCATAATGCCAAATCCAAACAGTAATACGATAATAACGGTCGTAATCGCATAAAAGATAAAAGGCATGACATGAAGATACATCTGAATCCCTGACTCAAAACCTAAGTTTTTAATCGCATCTTCCTTCATAAATAAATTAATATAAAACGCTGTCCACGTGGAAAACGGCAAAAGCACACAGACTGGAGTTCCTGTTGAGTCAAGCATATAGGCAAGAGACTCTCTTGGCACCTTTCTCTTATCACAAATCTTTCTCATACAAGTTCCCACCGTCAACATATTTAAATAATCATCCACAAAAATAATAACGCCCATCACAAATGTTCCAAGAAGCGCCGTTCTCTCACTCTTACAAAGCTTCTCACCCCATCTGGAAAAACCATTGGTTCCCTTCGACTCTCGAAGCATCGCAATTAAGCTTCCAAATAATCCACAAACTAAGATAACCCACGCATTATCATAATCTGCCGCCGCATTCAGCATCATCTCCACCCAGTTTGGCAAAAATGAAGCCTTATACATAATAATGCAGGCGATAACCGAGCCCACTAATAGAGACTCAAATGACCTCTTTGTAATAATTGCCATTACAACAATTACAATGACAGGTACTAATGTTAAAAATCCATATTCCATCGCAATCTACCTTTCTAAATTGACTATCTTTTTATCTTGTCCCTTCTCTATTTAAATTTTTGTAATAGTCCAGTCATACATAAGGTCACCAAAATTTGAGTTCAAACTTATTTGAAAACGAAGATTTTTTGCGAACCTTGTATATAGCTGAAGTATTGTAAATCTTTCTTTAAAAATATTCAAAAGAAAAAGGGCGCTATCTCTTCTTGAGATATGCACCCTTGCATTCTTCCTGTTTTAAATTTTATCTATTCGTGCGAAGCTCTTATCACTCGATAAAGCGTCCTTTTTATAAATCAAAAACTTTCTTCGTATCCGCCAAAGCTTCATCGAATCTCTCTATTACATCCTTTATATCCTGCTCTGAGATAACTGCTGTCGGCTCAAAACGAATCGTCTTTGCATTTACCAATGTTCCCGCTGTCATAACGCCTCTTTTAAATAATCCTTTTGCAGCCTCATATCCAATATCACTCGTATGGAACTCGACTGCCAACATTAATCCTGTTCCTCGAACCTCCTGAATTACTTCTGGATATTTCTCAGCTAATGACATAAGACCTGCCTTCAAAACTTCTCCCTTTGCCTTGCAAACACCAGGAATATCATGCTCCAACATATATTTAATTGTAGCAATTGCTGCCGCGCAACAAACTGGATTTCCACCAAATGTTGGGGAACCAAGCAACCATGGATTATCTACTAACTGTTCTGTCCACATCTCTGGCTTACAGATAATACCTGTGATTGGAAGGATTCCGCCTCCGAATGCCTTACCAAATGTCATAATATCTGGAGTCACTCCCTCTGCCTCACATCTCCACATCGTACCAGTACGTCCCATACCTGTCTGAATCTCATCAAAAATAAGTGCCACACCAAACTCATCACAGATTTCTCTTACTTCCTGTAAATATCCCTCTGGAGGAATGATGACGCCGGCCTCTCCTTGAATTGGCTCCAAAATGACAGCTGCTACCTTTTCTCCCACTGCGTGAAGATTTCGGATTGCCTTTCTGACATCCTCTGCATTACCGTACTCCACATGCTGTACCTGCTGTACCATCGGCGTATAAGGAACACGGTATGTGGACTTACCACCCATAGAGATAGCTCCCATTGATTTTCCGTGGAAAGCTCCGACTGTGGAAATATACCATCTTCCTCCTGTAGCGATACGAGCCAATTTAAGCGCCATCTCTACTGCCTCCGCACCGCCGTTTGTGAAGAAGCAATACTGTAAATCTCCAGGTGTGATATCTGCCACTGCCTTTGCGAGATAACCGCGGAGTGGGTCCAAAAGCTCCTGAGAGTGAAGTGCCTGATGGTCTAACTGTGCTTTTACGACCTCCATAATTTCTGGATTTCTATGTCCGCAAGTATAAATTCCAAAACCACCGAGACAGTCAATGAATTTCTCTCCATTTAATCCATAACAGTAAGCTCCCTCATCCTGCCACTCTAAAACTGCGCCTGCATCGGAGTCGGTGGATACTGATTTTCTGTATTTTAACCAGCCTGGACTTACATAGTGGTCAAAATGCTCCAATGTCTCTGCCACCATCGCTTTTTTCTCCTGCTCAGGAATATCAACGGTATCTGTCTTAATCAATCCGATTACTCTATCTAAATCCTTTATTACCTGTTCTTTCTTTGCCATATTCTATTCTCCTTCCTCTCACTATCTCATTCTATAGTTACCTTTACTTTCTAAACTTCCGTATCTGCTGACGCAGATAATATCATAAAACAAAAAAGACATATCCATCCTCTCATCTATCGCCATAAAATATATTCCTATACATCCTACAGACCAAGACTATCGGTTGATACGTCTTTGCATCACTGCTTTTGATTGATTAAAGTATATCGCCATCTTTCTCGCTTCGCAATTACATGATTTTAGTATTTTTCTACTTATTTTCTACTGTTTTTTTATTTTTGTACTTGATTTTAAGTAGTTTTTTCTCTCCTTGCTTGTGAAAAAAAAATTCATATGGTACAATTTACTGTAAAAGCTCCGTCAAGTAACTGTGCAGATGGAGATAGTGGATAATTTTGATATGGAGGAACAGATGCGAAGGGAATCTATGTTTGGGAATGTGGGGACAGATGTGAAGAGGGGTGGGGACAGACGCGAAGAGAGTTCGTAGATATGTCCTCTAAAAACACGTTCGTTCCCACGGTTTTTCGACATACGCTGATT
>JAUUSJ010000351.1 GCA_030841965.1 Blautia sp. | reverse complement strand
CCTGATCCTACAGTACGTCCACCTTCACGATACTTTAATATCATTTTACCTCATATTTTTTATGGTTTTCTCTCCAAAATACAGTGAAAAACGACTGATTTGTACTATTTATTTTTATTTGCCTGATTTCTTGGCACCGTTTTGGCACCGGAAGCCTCAGTCAAAAAGCTTCTCTTCTGCTGTTTATACTCTTCTCTATCAGCTTTAATTTATAGCCAAAAAGCAGCCAGTTTTTCATATAAATAATTTCTAATAACTTTTATCGCCTTTCTTCAAAGGAGAAAACGTAATCTTATTTGCCAAAAGAAAAAGAATTATTATTACAATACCAAATCCCACAAAAAGTGAACTTGTATCAACAACAGTAACTTTGTATATAATACTAATCACAAAAGATACCACTGGCGCGCATGCGTATGTAAGTGAAAATCGAATTGCAGAAACACGTCCTATATATTCTTTAGTAACTTCTTTTACAAATTTCACTTGTACATAAGTAATCATTAATCCCAATGCTGCACCAATTATTATCGAACCGATTAGCAACAGTAATTTTTGAGTTATAGGATTTGCAATATATTTTGAAACAAATGCAATAAAAACATAGTATACACCTAAAACAATTCCACAAAATGTAACAAGTGTATTATTTTTTTTCTCCTCTTTCATTTTTGCAAAAGTCAATGATCCCAAAATAGTACCAATAGTTACGCTTACACTTAGTAATGAAACAATTTTGGCATCTCCACTAAACATTTCTCTTGCAATCGGGGCGAGCAGTGCATCAAATGGAACCACTGCTGAATTAATTAGAATACATAAAAAACATAGTTTTAATAGCTTCTTATGGTCAAATACATAACTAAATCCATCTCTAAGCGAAATTAAATATTCTCTGCCAATTATTCGGTTTGTCTTCTTTTCTTCTTGAACAGAAAATTCTATTTTTACTATAAGCAACGCTGATATTAAAAATATCAAAGCATCTATCGCTAAAGAAATACCTATTCCAAATGAACTAATCACTATGCCTGACAAGCCAGTTCCAACTAATACTGCTATTTTGGTACAAGACACATTGACACTTACACCTTTATCATAATGTTCATTAGGAAGTACATGCTGAATAACTGCTACCCCTGCTGGCATATGAAATGCTTCTATTAATGAAATGGATATTGTCATAAAAACCAATATTAATGGTGAAAGCATGTTTTGTGTATATACATATAATATATACAAAACTAACAGAACTCGAGCTATATCTGAAAGTACTAACACTTTCTTTTTATTCATATTCTCGACTAATGGACCTATAAATGGTTGAATAATTACAGAAGTAGCTTGATTAATACCAAAAATAATCGCAGACCACCCTGCACTATTTGTAAGTAAATATACCAACCATGTAAAAAGTATTGTATCTAATGAATCACCACA
>JAUUSJ010000172.1 GCA_030841965.1 Blautia sp. | reverse complement strand
CAGCGTATGTCGAAAAACCGTGGGAACGAACGTGTTTTTAGAGGACATATCTACGGACTCTCTTCGCGTCTACTCCCATTCCCACCAAAAAAAATTGACAACCTCTATCTAACAAACAAAAACCTTCCCTCATCGTACTAAGTAAAATTGTTTGAAAAATGAATGAAATTAACTTATAATGATTATAAAAAAGTAAAATGATTTCTGGGTTAGGATGAAATTTTTCAATGGCGGTTATAATCTTCTATGATTTTATACTTAGTTTAGGTTGGTTTTATTTTGAAAGCGATGGTTTTTGTAATAAATTGAGATAACTTAAGTTTTTGAACATCGTCCTTTAGCCTACAATATGTAATAGATGAAGGGAAAGATTCCATGAACGTTATTATTAGTTTATGTAGAAAAATACTAATTGACTCAGCTCCCACTTTGATAATGGCTATTTTTATTTATAGGAATTTATTTCCAAAATATAGTGCAAAATTTGGAGTGTTGACTCCTATTGTATATGCAGTATGTATAATCTTGTTTAGAATTATTTTAAATGAGATTGGAGAACCAGGAACTTTATTGAAAGAGATAATTCATATTATAGGAATAGAATTGTCATTTCCTATATTATCGGTAGTTTTGTTTGGGGGAAATAAAAAAGGCATCATATTAAAGACTATAATATGTGGTTTTTCAGAATTAGTAGTTGAGATTATTATTGGAGAGTTTTTACGTTTGTTTTTTTATTTTGATGTGCATTTACAGGATGGTTATGCATTGCCAGAGGTATACATTAGTAAAATATTATTTTTTCCAATATTATATATAAGTTTTTTGGTTTGGGAAATGCAAATGAATAGAGAAAGGCTAACAGGGTATATTGTATGGATAAATATTATTATTGCTTTACTTCAGTTTTTTATATTGTTTAGAATAATACAGAAAAATTTTCCTACTTTTGAAGAAAATGGATATATTATGACGATTATTTCTAATGTATTCCTTTTACTGGGCTATTTTATTGTCATGGAAGTTTTCAGGGAACTTATTAGACAACAAGAAAAAGAAAATGAGATGGAAAAAATGAAATCAGAGAGAAGATATCAATACAATTATTATCAGCTTGCGCAAAGACAAGGAGAAGAAATCCGAGATATCCGTCATGACCTCCGCAATCAGCTTCAGACAATTCAGTATATGTTAAAGTCAGGAGACGAGCAGGGAGCAAAAGCGGGAAAAGAAATGCTTGAAAAGCTAAAAAAGAGAGTAAACCATTTAGAATAAGTAGTAAGTTAGGATATAGAGTAGAAAAATGGAAATTTTGACAGTATTAATAAGACGGGTACCAGTTTATATTATGGGAATGATATTCTTTTACAAAATTTTCTCTCATAGCGAAAAAACAAGGTATAATGCAACAAAAATGATTGTATTACTAGTAATTATACTTTATATTGCAAGAGTGGTTACTAGTATTTTTAATATGAAAAGATTTAGAAAGGAAAGAAAGTATGGCTAAAATATTTAATACGACTGCTGTATGTATACCAGAGAAGCATTATATGGTAAATATCGATAAAAGGATTGAGAATATAAAAATTTTAGTAGATAGGGAAAATTACTTTACTATTAATTGTGCGAGGCAGTATGGAAAAACAACTACATTGCGAGCATTAAGTAAGCGTTTGCAAAAGGAATATTATGTTATCTCAATGGATTTTCAAAAATTTAGTAATGCAGAGTTTGAAACAGAGAATCGTTTTGCACTTTCATTTGCCGATACATTTGTGAAGTTGTTTAAACGCAATAAACCTGTGATGAATCACGAACTGGAGGGAGTGTTAGATGAATTAAATAAAAAGACAGAAAATTATAATTCATTTTTTTCGATGAAAAATTTGTTTGAAATTCTCAGTGAACTTTGCTCAGTTTCGCTTAAGCCCATTGTTTTAATAATTGATGAGGTAGATAGTGCAACAAATAATATGGTATTTTTTGATTTTTTGTCACAGCTAAGGGCATATTATATAGAACGCGATGTTCAACCTACATTTCAATCAGTTATTCTTGCGAGTGTCTATGATATAAGAAATTTAAGGCTAAAATTGCGTTCAGAAGAAGAACATAGGGTAAATAGTCCGTGGAACATAGCTGCTGATTTTGAAATTGATATGAGTTTATCCAAAGAGGGAATTATTGGAATGCTTCTTGAATATGAAGAGGATTATCAGACAGGAATGGATATAGATATGATGGCGAGCTTGCTCTATGAGTATACTTCGGGTTATCCATTTTTAGTATCTAGATTATGTAAGCTGCTGGATGAAAAAGTTAGTGTAATGGAGGAGTTTCAATCGAAAACTAGTGCATGGACAAAAATAGGATTTAATGAAGCTGTGAAGATAATATTGTCAGAAAAAAACACATTGTTTGAATCATTGATTGGAAAACTGACAAATTATCCAGAGTTAAATATTATGATTCGTACTCTATTATTTACAGGAAAAACAATAGCCTATGTCCCAGATAATCAGGATATGGATACGGCAACAATGTTTGGTTTTATTAAAAATCAGAATGGAAATGTAGTGATATCCAATCGAATCTTTGAAACTCGGCTTTATAATAAATACTTATCTGAATCTGAGATGCAGAAATTAGATATTTACAAGGTATCTTTGCAAGATAAAAATCAGTTTATAATAGATGGTCATTTAAATATGCGTCGAGTTCTTGAAAAATTTGTGGAACATTTTCACGCTTTATACGGAAATAGAGATAATCGGTTTGTTGAGGATGAAGGGAGAACTTACTTTTTACTATATCTGCGTCCAATTATCAATGGAGTAGGAAATTATTATATTGAATCTCGAACTAGAGATTTGAGAAGGACAGATATCATTGTGGATTATCATGGCGAACAATATATCATTGAGTTAAAGATATGGCATGGTCAAGAATATAATATTCGCGGAGAAAAACAACTTGTTGGATATATGGATGACTATCAGGTTAAGAAAGGATATATGCTTAGCTTTAATTTTAATAAGAAAAAACAGATTGGAGTTTATGAAATTGTTGTTGGAGATAAAGTATTGATAGAGGCAGTCGTATAATAGTTTAGAATTAGGAATAGAAATGCTTGAACAATTAAAAAGCAGATTAAACTATTGAAATCATAGACAATGTAATAGTTGTCACTATAAAAATAAAAAATTTCATAGAGTTTTGCCAGTACACAGCGAAGAGAGTCCGCAGATATGTCCTCTAAAAACGATAGAGAGTGGAGCGGTTTTTCGATATACTTAGCTTTGCCGCTGGAGCACTGTCTGAGCACCAACGGTGCGAGTTTGCGGGAGGCGGCAAAAATCAGCGTATGTCGAAAAACCGTGGGAACAAACGTGTTTTTAGAGGACATATCTGCGGACTCTCTTCGCGTCTACTTTCATTCACCCCAAATTGATAAACTCTCTTCGCGTCTACTTCCATTTCCCACCAAATTAACAACCTCCATCTAACAAACAAAAATTTTCCCTCATCGTACTAAAAAAAATACTTGAAAAACAAATAAACTTAAGCTATAATAATCCCAGAACAACAAATAATAAACAATCTTCGGGGCGGGGCGCAATTCCCCACCGGCGGTTACAGTCCGCGAGCCATATTTGGTTGATTTGGTGCAATTCCAAAACCGACAGTATAGTCTGGATGAGAGAAGAAAGATGAGATGAATAGATAAACATACCATTCATATCCCACGATATGATAACTATGTAAGAGATATTTTATCGCCCCAGTTTTATCAACTGGGCATTTTTTATTTGTACTACAGTTTCACTACCCTTATTACCCACATAGCCAAGTACGAATAAAACCATTCAAAACATACACAAACTTACCCTTACAACCTCGTTTATATTCATAATTATTCATCTCATACATCTTAATCCAAAAGCGATATTACCGCCCTATAAACTAGGGCGGTTTTTTTATATCAAAATTCTGGCTATATCATACGATAAGCCAACGAAAAATCCAGTATCGAAAAACCCAGTATCCGAAGGGAAAGGACGACAATGGGAATCGAAGCAAGAAAAGAACAACAAAAAATAGACGAACAATATATGGCAATTGCCCTCTCCTTAGCGAAAAAAGGAGCAGGATTTACGAATCCGAATCCGATGGTCGGAGCGGTTATCGTAAGAGATGGTAAGATTATCGGAGAAGGATACCACAAAAAATACGGAGGACCACATGCCGAAGTCAATGCATTTGCCGATGCCAAAAAGCGAGGAGAGAATACAAAAGGCGCCACTATCTACGTAACATTAGAACCATGTTTTCACTACGGGAAAACCCCTCCATGCGTAGACCTAGTACTAAGGAAGGAAGTAAGTCGAGTCGTCATCGGAACGCTTGACCCAAACCCTCTTGTAGCTGGACAGAGTGTCAAAAAGCTGCAGAAAGCTGGAATTGAAGTCGTATCTGGAATACGAAAAGAGGAATGCTTAAAGCTAAATGAAATCTTTTTCCAGTACGTGACAACAAAAAAGCCTTTCATCCTTCTAAAATCAGCTCTCTCTCTGGATGGAAAGATAGCTACCGTAACTGGTGAGAGTCAGTGGATTTCCTGTGAGGAGTCCAGAAAAGAAGTGCATGAGCTAAGAGGACAGTATGCATCCATTATGGTTGGGATAGGAACGGTACTTGCCGATAATCCAAGTCTTACTTGTAGATTGGAGGGAAAGAAAAGTCCAATCCGAATTATTGTAGATTCCTCTCTTAGAACACCACTCGATGCCAATATACTAAAAAATCAAGACATTGCAAAGACAATTATTGCCACGACAAGCAGAGCGAAGAGCGAGAAAAAGCAGAGGATAGAAGAGATGGGTGTGGAAGTTCTCATATTAGATGGGGAAGATGGACATGTAGATTTAGTCGGCTTGCAAAAAGCAATCAGCGAGAGAAAGATTGACAGTGTGTTACTAGAAGGCGGAGCTGACTTAGCATTTGGAGCGATAAAAGCTGGAATTGTCGATAAGGTGAGATATTATATCGCACCGATAATGCTTGGAGGACAGCAAACGAAGACAGCTCTCGGTGGTGAGGGATTTCGTCATTTAAGAGATGCTTTTTCCCTTGAAAATATGACGACAAGACAGATAGGACAAGATATCTGCATTGAGGGATATCGAAAGAAATAATCGAATACATTTCATCTTTCCATGAAATTTTAGAAAGAGAGTGAGAGAAAATGTTTACAGGAATTGTAGAAGAAATTGGAGTAATCCAAAGAATAGAGCAAAATAATCTATCTTCCACAATGACAATCAAGGCCAGCAAAGTGCTTGAAGATACGGTAATCGGCGATAGTATTGCAGTGAATGGAACTTGCCTTACCGTGACGGGGATGGGTTCTGGATATTTTCAGGCAGATATTATGGCTGAGACTGTGAGAAGAACAGGTTTTGCAAATTTTAAACCAGGAACAAAGGTAAATCTTGAGAGAGCTTTGACTCTTAATAAAAGACTTGGCGGTCATATCGTGAGTGGACATATCGATGGATGCGGAACAGTCGTTGATATGAAACAAGAAGAGAATGCAGTCTGGGTTACGATAGAGGCGAAGAGAGAAATCTTAAAAGGCATTATCGAGAAAGGCTCTATCGCCATTGACGGTATCAGTCTCACCGTAGCATACGTGGATGAGCATATATTTAAAGTATCTATTATTCCGCATACTGGTGAGGAGACGACGCTTCTTGAGAGAAAACCAGGAGATTTGGTAAATCTGGAATGCGATATGATTGGAAAATACGTAGAAAAACTATTGTTTTTTGGAAAAGAAGAAAAAAAGACAGAAGAAAAAAGTAAAATTGATGAAGATTTCTTAAAACAATATGGCTTTTTCTAAGAAGAGGATGATATTTACAAATCATAACTCATAAATCAACTGCAAAATGAGAGATTAATATGTTGAAATAAATTTTAAACCTCAAAACGAGAGATTAGTATATTGAAATACATTTTGGATAGTTACAGAAGGAGAGAGAATATATGACAGAGATTATGGAATTTAACACAATTGAGGAAATTATCGCTGATTTAAAAGCGGGAAAAAACATTATTTTGATGGATGATGAGAGCAGAGAAAATGAGGGAGATATTATCTGTGCCGCAGAATTTGCCACTCCAGAAAATATTAATTTCATGGCAAAATATGCGAGAGGACTTATCTGTATGCCGATGAATTTAGAGTATGCCGATAAATTAGGGCTTGGACCAATGTGTGCAACGAATACAGATAATCACGGCACTGCATTTTTACAGTCCATTGATTATAAGGAGACAACGACAGGAATTTCAGCCTTTGAGCGTTCCACTACAGCGATGGAGGCAGTAAAAGAGGGAAGAACAGGGGCGGATTTTAGAAAACCTGGACATATGTTCCCACTTTTAGCCAAAAAAGACGGTGTTATGGAGAGAAGAGGACATACAGAAGCCACGGTGGATTTGATGAATATTGCAAAGTTAAAGCCAGTTGGTCTTTGCTGTGAGATTATGAATGATGATGGCACGATGGCGAGAGCAGACGATTTATTTGAGTTTGCCAAAAAACATGAGCTTAAAATCAGCTCTGTGGCAGATTTAGTTCAGTATAGAAGAGAACATGAATGCTTTGTCGAGTGCGTGGCAACTGCAAAGATGCCAACTCGTTACGGTGATTTTATGATGCACGGCTATGTAAATAAACTAAACGGCGAGCACCATGTCGCATTAGTAATGGGCGATATCGGAGACGGAAAGGACGTACTTTGCAGAGTTCACTCAGAATGCTTGACAGGCGATGCGTTCGGCTCGGAGAGATGTGACTGTGGTCAGCAGTATGATGCGGCGATGAAAATGATTGCGAAAGAAGGCAGAGGAGTTCTTCTCTATATGAGACAGGAGGGAAGAGGAATCGGTCTTATTAATAAGATTCGCGCCTATGAATTACAAGACCAAGGTTATGATACGATCGAGGCCAATATTATGCTTGGCTTCCCAGCTGATATGAGAGATTATTCTATCGGCTCTCAGATATTAAAAGACCTCGGAGTAAGAGAAATGCGACTTATGACAAATAATCCTCTCAAAATAGAAGGTCTTGACGCCTTTGATTTATCCATTAAAGAGAGAGTTCCAATCCAGATGGAGCTTGGAGAGAATGATGCTTATTATCTTAAGACAAAACAAGACAAGATGGGACATTTATTTACTTACAAATAAACTGAGAAGTCAATGAATATCAAAAGTCAGACCATTGTTTTATATAAGTAGATAATAGATAAAAATAAATAAAACAAAAAAGAAAGAAAAATATGATACAAAGAAAGGAATTAGAACAATGAGAAAATTAGAAGGAAATGTAATTGCAACAGGATTAAAGGTAGGTATCGTAGCAGCGCGTTTTAACGAGTTTATCGTGTCCAAACTAGTAAGTGGAGCAGAAGATGGTCTTGTTCGTCACGGAGCGAATACAGATGATATCGATATTGCATGGGTGCCAGGTGCATTTGAGATGCCACTTGTGGCGAAAAAAATGGCGGATTCTGGAAAATACGATGCAATCATCTGCCTCGGAGCAGTTATTAAGGGTTCCACGGACCACTATGACTATGTATGTGCCGAGGTTTCCAAAGGAATTGCAACAGTATCTATGAACAGTGAAGTTCCTGTTATGTTTGGCGTTCTCACAACAAATAATATTGAGCAGGCGATTGAGAGAGCTGGAACAAAGGCTGGAAATAAGGGATACGATTGTGCACTTAGTGCGATTGAGACAGCGAATCTTTTAAGAAATCTTGCATAGAATCTTGCATAGTAAAATTTTATTAGTTGGATGATTTTGGGGGTGTGGGGACAGACGCTAAGAGAGACCGTCGATATGTCCTCAAAAAACACGTTCGTTCCCACGGTTTTTCGACATACGCTGATATATGCCGCCTCCC
>JAUUSJ010000005.1 GCA_030841965.1 Blautia sp. | reverse complement strand
CATATATCAGCGTATGTCGAAAAATCGTGGGAACGAACGTGTTTGCGGCACATATATCTCCTTGCCCTTTCGACGTCTCCTCCCATCTAACCCAATGTCCCCTTGCCCTTTCGACGTCCCCTCTCACTCCCCCACTAAAACATCATTCAGCAACTCCGCCAAAGGAGTCATCGCATTTTTTGCCTCCTCCACCGTATTATTCTCCGCCCCCACCTCAATCAAGAGGCTCCTCGGCTTCAAGTGAAGATTATATCGATACCCCTTCAAATAAATCCTCCTCGTAAAATCAGGATACTTCTTAGCCGCATCCAACTGAAGCTGAAGGCTAAACGCAAGATTAGCCTGTTTGTTCTCATTATACAAATACGCAATATCCCCATTTTTCGCCGTTCTACTCATCCCATTAAAAAACATAATCTTTGCAGTCTGCTTCCCATCAATCTCCGTCACAAGATGAAGGTTCGCTCCCACAGAATCTCTATGTAAATCAATCACAACCTCGATAGAAGGATTCTCCTCCAATATCTTTTCTATCCCCTCCCCAGCATACGTATACGCCTTACTCCTGTCAAGCTCACCATTAATTTTATCATACACCGTCTCATCATGATATACCTTTATCTTATACTCCTTCTCCAAAATCTTTTTCAATTCCTCTCCAACTCCAACCACGGTATCCTCCCAATCGCCCTCCTCGCTATCTTTATACGCCTCACTCGCATGAGTATGGTAAATCAAAACTTTCGGCTCATCTCCAGAGACATCCATTGACATATCCATACGCAATAATTTTTCCCCATCTAACTCCTCCTTGGTAGCTTCTGTCGTACTATCCACAAGATATATATTTTCCACCATAAACTCAAAATTCGTCAACTGATTTTTCGTATAAACAATCGGCTCCATCTTCTCCTTCGTCGCAATTTTTTCATTCTCTTTCGTCGATTTCGTCTGCTCGTCTCCCGCCTCCAAAAAATATTTCGGAATCGAGTCATCTCCTTTTACAAACCTATCACTATCCCCCCAGTAATTTTCCACATAAGTAAATCCCGGAAGAATCTCTCTCGTCACTATTTTTTTTGCCTGCTCAAGATAAGTTGTAATACCAATCTCACCGCTTTCCATATATGAAGAAAGAGGACTTAGCTCATCGAAGGAAAAACGAATCCAAAAATGAATTGCGTCCTTTCCTCCCATTTCCAAGACCTCTCTTCCTTGATTGCTTGCAAAAAGCTTCCCACTTTCTATACTTAGGTAAATACAAAGTAGCATGAGAAGGAAAATAATTCCTGCCTCAAAAAGCCATCTCATCCTCCCCGTTTTGTTCCCAAACTGCTTCATAATGATAATCAGGCACAAAGCTTCAAAGCTTCTCTTCCTTTTATTCGTAGAATGAGTGCCGTTTTCCTTTCTAAAAAATTTTAGGAAACTATTGGAAAATAAAATAAAAATAAATCTCCCTTTTATAATATATTCAAGCTTCCATAATATATGCGTTGATTGCCTCTGAAATCGTATAGCTCATTCTCTTAATCGCCTCATCTACATTTTTAGGAGTGACAAACATCTCTGCCAATCGCTCACTACATATCTCATAGGATAACTGCCTTTTTTCCTCCTCACTCCACGCCTCCATTCTTTTCCCAATCGGCAAATCTTTAAACACTTCCATCATCGTCTCCATTGCTTCATATAAAATAGCAGGAACGGATATGACGGTCGGCACACCGATTGCGATAACAGGGACATGAACGGTAGCTTCTGTAATTGCATTTCTGTGATTGCCAACACCAGAGCCTGGAACAATGCCAGTATCACTAATCTGAACGGTCGTATTTAGGCGACTGGCGCTTCTGGCTGCGAGAGCATCTACAACTAAAAGAACATCCGGCTTTACTTCTCTTACGACTGTCTCAATAAGCTTTACCGTCTCAATTCCTGTCTGCGCCATCACACCTGGCACAAAGGCACTGACTGACTTTTTATGAAAAATAATCTTTTCTCTTAAGAGATGCCTTGTAATATAAAGATTATCCACGACAAAAGGACCTAGTGCATCCGGTGTAATCTCCCGATTGCCAAGACCCGTCACCAAAATATTCTTTTTTCCCTCCAATAAATGTCTAAGCTGCCTTAAAACCGCCTCGGAGATTGGGCGATGGTAATCTTCATCTCCCTCCGATAAATCTTCCCCCTCTATTGTAATATAATTTCCCACAGGCTTTTTTAGCAATCTCTCCCCATTTTCATTTTCCACTGTAATCTTCGTCTCTTTTACTCCTGTCTTCTCATCTAACTTCGTCATCACAGAAATTCCATCTAATCCCTGCTCTCTTTTTTCCTCGATATCTTCTCGAAGCTCTACCGCAAGGTCCGTTCTTCCTTTTAAGTTTTTCATTCTATTATCTCCTCTCATTCTTTCATGCATTCCATTTACTCGCCCTAAAGGATAGTCTCCTTTTCTCTGTCAACTATATCTTGTACATCTATTCATTCTTTATAGCGTAAAATACAACAATCCTATAGAGACATCATACAAAAAACAAGTATCTCTCATCTTTTGGATTTCTCTCATTAGTATGAGAAGTTTTAAAAAAAAATATGTAAAATATCAAAATAGATATTGACAAATCGCAGTTTCCCCTCTAAAATAAAGAAGATGTCTTCGCTGGATTGTCCGTGTCCTTTTCCAGCGAACAGAAATTTTAACAATAAGCGAAACTAAGCGTTTCAAACATATTTATAATAATTTGGAGGTGTACAGATTGGCTAATATCAAATCTGCAAAAAAAAGAATTAAAGTCATCGAGACAAAAACATTAAGAAATAAAATGATTAAAACAAAAATAAAAACTTATATCAAGAAGTTAGAGAGCGCTATCGCTGCTGGCGATAAGGCTTTAGCTCAAGAGAGATTAGTTGCAGCTACAGCTGAGATTGACAAAGCTGCTTCTAAAGGAATTTTCCACAAGAATACAGCTTCTAGAAAGATTTCTCGTCTTGCAAAAGCAGTTAATAAAATGGCTTAGTTTTAAAAATATATAAGATTCCCCTGTTTTGTACCGTCAGCAAAACAGGGGAATTTTTATTGTAGCGAAAATCCAATAATCAAAAGTTCCACACCGATTAAATCTACCATCTGTCCCGTCTTAATTTTCTCTTCCACATCTTCACATCTCTTAATGCATTCCCTAAGCTGTTCTAGTGAAAATCCCCTCGCCTGATTTTCGTATTTTCCGATTATGAAGGGTGCAAGACCAATTGACTTTGCCATCTCCTGTCGACTCTTTCCATGATTTTGCATATCCTTTACCTGAAAAAGAATCTGAAATTGTCGAACTAGTAAGGCTAAAATACGAAGCGGAGGCTCTTTTTTTGCCACCAAATCATAGTATAAATCCAACGCCTCTTCCTGTCTTTTATACACTATATGTGTCAGCATATCAAAAATTTTATTTGTAATCTCAACTGTGACAATGGCATCGACATCTTTTTTTGTAATCTCTTCTCGTTTTCCCACGTAGGCGATTAATTTTTCTATCTCATTTTGCAAAATATTCATATCCGTCCCTGCGACAGCTAAAAAATACTTCGCAGTACTCTCACGTATTTTCTTTTTGGCACTTCCAATTATCTGAACCATAAAAGTCAATAAATCCTTTTCTGACATACCGTTTAGCTCTGCTGCATAGCCATTTTTATTGACATATTTATATAATTTATTCCTCTTATCTATCTCAGTCTCCACAAAGATAAATTTCGTCATTTCAGGAGCCTGCTTTAAAATATCGACCACCGCATCGGAAGATTTCTTAAAGAAGCCACTTTCCTCCACTAAAATCAATCTCGTCTCACTAAAAAACGGCATTGTCTGGGAGAGTTCTCTTAGATTTACTAAATCTATTTTATTTCCCTCAAAATAGCTATAATTAAAACTGTCCTCGGGAGATATGATGGCATTTTTCAATTTCTCTTTCATCTTTCGGACAAGATATCTCTCCGAACCATAGAGTAGATAGACAGATTTAAATTCTCCCTTTTTTATATGTTCATTGATTATCTTCATAATTATCCAGACTCGACCACTCGCAACCTCAGTCATGAGAGAAGAGCCTCCCTCCTTTCTCAAAGTTTTATCATAGGCTAGGATACTGCTCATATTTCACCTAATGCGAAATATATGGCGCCATTCACCGACCAACTCTCACTAGTATAGCCTATTTTATCCCTTTTGGAAAGTAAAATATAAAACATGAAAATAGATTTCTTCTCATCCCAAAAAAGCATACAATATATTTTTATTTTTTCGAGACTCCAAAAATGATTTTTGAAATTTTTCCTGTCTTAGAAATACAAAACTCTATCGCTCCCACATCTTTTGTAATCAAAATTTCACTTCCTATTTCTTCTAAGCGCTCCAAAGTTTCCTCACCTGGATGTCCATATCGATTCGTAGAACTACAAGAAATCAGAGATAATTTCGGCTTTATCAAGCTTAAAAAAGGCTCAAATGTCGACTTTTTCGAGCCGTGATGTGCCACCTTTAAGAAGGTATACGAAGCTTCCCCTCTCTTTTTTAATTCCTCCACCAAGGCGTCCTCACCTTTATCTTCCAAATCTCCTGTAAATAATGCCCGAAAATGATAATATTGAAGAGATAATACCATCGAGTCTGCGTTTGGCTCGCCCTCCTGATTTTGACTCTTCGGGTGAAGACAAGATAGGGAAAAATGCTTCATTTTCATGCTATCTCCTTTCTTCCAAAAAATGATATTTACTCTATTCTTCCTCGCCAAATCTAATAACGTCATATAATTTTTTTCTTTCTCCGCTTTTTCCCGATAAGGTAAAATGATATTTTCAATCGGATACTTTCTCTCTAATAATTCTACCACCCCAGAAATATGGTCACTGTCTTCATGACTTATAAATACATAGTCCAACTTTCCCATTCCATAGTATTTTAAAGCTGGAAGTAAAATATAAGCTCCAATCTTATCTCTCGAGCTACTTCCTCCGTCAATCATACAAGTTCTTCCATCCGATAGCTTTATCAAAATTCCATCTCCCTGCCCCACATCCAGCATAACTATTTTTATCTCGCTATGCCCTTCTTGCATAAAGGAAAATACATAAAAGCTTAATAGGACAATATAAATACAGCATATTATTTTACTGAATAGTCTTATCTTTTTGGCATATCCTTTCTCGATATCTGCTTTATCCGCATCGGTTCTACTATAAAGAAAAAATAAAATACACGCCATACCTATGCTATAGAGAACTATCGCAGTCCATGTCATATTTCCCACCGTCCATTTAGAAAAAGGAAATTTTAGACAAAATTTTGCTAAAATTTTATAAACTTCTAGTAAGATAGAGACTCCAAAGGCAAAAATCCCACCGATAGATAAACTTATGCTCCCAAATACTCCTGCCAATACCGCAAGCGGCAGCAGAAAAGATAGAAGCGGAAGAATAATGAAGTTCAGAAAAATGCCGTAAGTCGGAAGCTCGTAGTAAAACCGAAGCAGAATCGGAATCGTCACTATCTGAATCGAAATGCTCATAAGCAAGGATTCTTTGATTGATTTTTTTATTTGACTGCCAAAGCTTTCCTTTTTCTTCTTCCTTCCTGGTTGCTCTTTTGATTCTTTTTGGCTGCAACAAATCTCCTGCAAAATCGGAAAAATAACTCCAATGCCAAGAACCGCCCCAAAGGATAATAAAGAACCAGCGTCAAAAAGACAAAATGGCTTCTGAATTAATGTCAATATCGCCGAAAAATAAACTGCCGACACTAAGTCATAGCTTCTCCCGATGACATCCGCTAAAAATGTGATAAGGAGCATTATAATAGCCCGAAAAGTAGAATGCGAAAATCCTGCGATACATCCATAAAATAAGAGAAAACTCGCCGAAAAAAACGCTGAGCTAAAAAAAGAAATGCGGCATTTTCTAAGTCTCTTATATATATTTCTTCCAAAAAAAGAAATATGAAGTCCCGATATCGCCAAAATATGGCTGATTCCATTATCTTGATACAGAGATTTTATCTCCTCACTAAGCCCAGTTTTCTCTCCGAGAAGAATCGCCGCCACAATCCCCGCTTCTTCCTCTGAGAATAGTCTTTTATATATTTTCTCTAAATTCACTCGCATTCTCCGAGCCAACTCCCAGACAGGATGATATCTTCCGTAAACTCGCATTACTTGCTTACAAAAAAATACCCCATAAATCCCCTTTGCCCGATAATATATATAGGAATTAAATTCTCCTGGATTTGTCGGCTCTTTTTGTAAGGAAAATTCACCAAAAGCCTCCACCCTCTGTCCCATCAGATACTCACATACTGCTCCGTATACAATAACCCTTTTTGGTATCTCTTCTTTTCTTCCATCTATAAAAATAAATACATCATCCAAAATCAGGGAAATCCCAGATGCAGTCTTTTTTTGTTCTATTATTTTTCCATTTAAGCGAAGAGAAAGATTTCTCTCTATCTTAGCTCTCTCATAAAACGATGGAAGCTGCATCTCTCCATGAAACCGAATACTAGCCATCAGAGAAAAGCTCCAAAATAAGAGAAAAATGATAATTATATGTTTACATTTTTTTCCATTCTCTTTGTAAAAAGAAGATGTATCTCCCGCATTCACATTCTCTTTTTTCTGCTCAGAGATACATCTGCCTGATACTTTCTCTCTATAGTGGCATACAATAGTCGAAACGATACTACCCACTATAGTAAAAATAGAGAGAATCAAAATTGCTCTTCTCATCCCGAGAAGATAGCTCATACTTTCTCCAAATATCCATCCCACAAAGCAGTAGCCAAGTGGTCGTCTCAAATTTATTCTCCCTCTACTAAATCTAAATTTCTGTCAAAACTCTTATCAAATGCAATATCCTCTCGAATAGTATTGACTTTATTTCCATTTACCGTAAACTGAACCTTATCAATATTCGGGAGAGCGACAAGAGAATTGACCATAGAATAAATACTAATCTCTCCAAGTACATTTTTATAAGATTCTAAAATCTTAGAGTCCAAATCGACATAGCAAACTCGATTTTTCGTGCTGACTTTCAGAACTTTTAAATCCTTTGGAAGAGTTCTATAGTATCCTTTCTTCGTCGGTCCGTCAATCAAAAGTTCTAACACCTTTTGGTCAATCGGAACTTTATTTTCCTTTAGGGTCACCTCATATGCCTTCAGAGAATCGCCTGTCTCATTTGAAAAATAAAGCTTTACTGTACTATTGGTATTTCCATCTTCATCTTGTATCGCATCCACAAAACTTTGCTTGCTCATAGGTCCTACTGGATGCTCTTCTAGATTCATCAGAGACTTTCCGTTGATTTTAAATTCCACCGTCTCCACCCCAGATAATTCGGTCAAAGTAGAGACCACCGCCGAGCGAAGCAAAATCTCATCACAGTTTGTCAGCTTTTCATAGCCAAGGGCAAAATTGACGATGACATTTGTATCTACAATCTCTGTATCCAACACTTTTACGCTCTCTGGAATAGGAGCTTTATACTCTACTTCCTTTGGTGGAGTCGCCAATAAATCCAGTAATTCCTCCACAGACTTCTTCCTATCGGAGGAATCACTCAGTTTATATTGTTTTCTGACTAACTCTGTGGATTCAGAATCGACAAAATAAGCATATACTGCTCCCTCTGGGAGCTTCTCTGCTTCTTTTTCTTTCTTGCCACAGCCTAAAACGAGAAGCATACAAGATAAAATTAGAAAAATATAACAAAAAGTCGTTTTCTTTTTCATTTTTTCTCCATTCTATCTAAGTTATTATCTAAATCTTATATTCCATCCATCTGTAGATTAGGACATATAAGTAAGCGGAATTCGGACAGTAAATAATGTCCCCTCTCCCTCTTTGCTATAGAGCTTGATCGCCCCTTTATGCATCAAAATGGCATTCCTTGTAATCGCAAGTCCCAGACCGCTTCCTCCAGTCTCTCGAGACCTTGCCTTATCTACACGGTAAAATCTCTCGAATACTTGTTGCTGACTCTCCTCCGGGATACCAATTCCTCCGTCTTGTACTTTTACATAGAAAAACTTATGGTCTGCGTTTAGGGAGACGCGAATCCATCCGTTATCATAATTATACTTGATTGCATTTTCAATCAAATTCGAGAATGCAAGGCTGAGTTTTACCTCATCAATCTCCGCCTTCACTGGACGGAAAGTCTCAAAGGTAATTTCTATACTCCGCTTTTTCGCAAGTGGTCTAAGGCGTTTTAAGATAGCTTCCAACATATCGTTTATATTCACACTCTCGATATTTAAATTTGATACCGTCTTATCCATCTTCACAAGAGAGAGAAGGTCATTAATAATCTTATTCTCTCTGTCAATCTCATCTACGATATCTGTCATAAACTCCTGATAAAGCTCCACCGGCACATCCTCTTGCCCGACAAGGGAATCAGCCAAAATCTTAATCGATGTAATCGGAGTCTTCAATTCATGCGATACGTTGGAGACAAACTCCTGCCTGGAGTTTTCTAATATTTGCATTTTGTTGAGAATTCCATTAAAGCGCTCGATTACATTGCGAAGCTCAGCATATCCGACAACTGGTATCGATTCATCCACATGTCCCGCCGCGATATATTTGAGACTTTTATCCAGAGTTTTAAAATCTTTTGTAAAAATAACCGCTAAAATAGCAGCGCTGACGATAATCACAATAACACAAATGCTGACAACAATTCTCAAGACAGAGAAAATATACTCTGCCATATCATCGATATCTCTCGTCGACACATCGACAAGCATAATGCCAGATATCGTATTATCATCCTTAACCGGCACAATCACTTCCATATATTGATTTTCCAAAAGTTCGGGAGATTTCTCCTCCCCTTCCATCGCATCTACTACATTCTTAGACATATAATAAAGACCATCTAGTTGACCGTAAGTATCCTTCACTACTCGAAAATCCTTATCAATCACTAATAATCTTCCATTTAGCATTGTCACAAATTGCTCTATCTCTGCCTCTAACACTTCATTGTCATCGTCAAATCGAAAGCCTGCGCTTAGAATCTGATTCGCTAAAATATTGCATTGAACCTGTACATTATTCTTGGTCTGTTCAATCGACTTTTTTCGGTACGCTCTCTCGACACTAAAACTAGATATAATGACCAATAATGTGGTGAGCACTGTCAAGGCTATAAATAGCGCAAAACGCATACTAGTGACTGTATTCGCTACTCTTTGTCTAATACTAGGCTTGGAAGTAATAGCCTACACCCCACTTTGTATGTATATATCTTGGCTCACCTGGATTTACTTCTACTTTTTCACGGAGTCTACGGATATGCACATCCACAGTTCTCACATCACCTGGATAGTCTTTTCCCCAGACGATATCTAGGAGTTTTTCTCTGCTATATACTTTATTCGGAGACAAAATCAAAAGCTCCAATAAATCAAACTCTTTTGCTGTTAAATTTACTTCTTTATGGTTTGCAAAGACACGACGGCTATCACAGTCTACTTTTAAGAGACCTAAGTCAATTACTCTATCTTCCTTTTCTTCTTCTACCTTTTTGGAGCTTCTTCTCATAATAGCCTTAATTCTCGCCTTTACCTCTAATATATTAAAAGGTTTTGTAATATAGTCATCCGCACCATACTCCAATCCCAAAATCTTATCCATATCATCGCCCTTTGCCGTTAACATAATAATCGGCATGTCGGAAAATTCACGAATAGCCTGACATACCTCTAGTCCTGTCAACTTTGGCAGCATTACATCTAATAATACGATATCATACTCTGTTTTTTTTGCCATCTCCAGTGCTTCCTCACCGTCGTAAGCGCATTCTACTTGTAAACCCTCCTGCAATAAACTAAATCTCAACCCTTTTACTATTAATTTTTCATCATCTACAACTAATACTTTCTTCTTATCCATGGTTTCCACCTCTACTCCAATTCCAAATTGATTCTATATTCTTTCAAAAGCTAGCGTACGAACCACCTATAATTCATGGGAAGTGTTTTGTCCATCTCACCCTAATTATCAGATAGTTGGCATACTAGAAGAAATCCTCTAAATTGTAATCTGATCTTTTATTTTAAGAAAAATCCCATCTTTAATCCCCTCTATCAGTTTAATCTCCTCAATACTCTGAAAGGGACCATTCGCCTGCCTATAAGCGATAATGCTATCGGCCTTTGCCTGTCCAATACCCGATAATGTCATTAGTTCTTCCCTAGACGCAGTATTAATATTCACCTTCGTCCTTGTTTCTTCACTAGATATCGAGTTCTCAGCTTCCCCATTCACATTCTCGCTTGAATTTGGCATCTGTGAAGCTATCGTCTGGCTTGTGGCAGCTTCTTCCTTTGACATTACATATATCTGTTCCCCATCTGCGACTTGCCTCGCCAGATTAAGGCTCTCCAAGGCTGCCTCTTTTGTAAAGCCACCTGCCAAATTCACGGCATCATTAACTCTTTTCCCTGCCTCTAATGAGTATACACCAGGATTCTTTACTTGTCCACATATATATACATACAAAAGATTGCTCTTTGTTTTTTCTAAACTAGTCGCTTTCTCCGTATTATCTTCTCTCTCTCTCGTCTCTTCTTTCTCTTCTTTGCCAGTCGAATTCTTCTCTTCTTCCGTCTCAAAGCTTATCTCTTCTTTTTCTAACAAAGAACAAGAAACACTAAAGATACTTAAAAGAATATATACAATGAGTACATAAAAAAACTTCTTACTATGCTGTTTAAAGTACAATCTGCCTCCTCTCATTGTACATGAAAATCCCTCTGTTTTATTCTAACGAATAATTTTATTTCTGACAAGTACTTTTTCCTTTCAAAATCCTTACTTTCACTTTGGAGTGATTACATGAAAAGGACCATATGCCACTCACCATACAGTCCCTTTTCTATCGCATTCCCCTATAGCAATATGCTATTATAGATAATTTATGCAATCGCTCTCTTTAATTTTTCAAGCATCTCATCTACATTTTCCTCTGTAATAATCAATGGTGGCACAAAACGGATAACATTATTGCCGGCAGAGAGTAAAATTAATCCCTCCTCTAAGGCTCTATTTACAATCGCTCCAACTGGCTTATCCTCGCTAAATTCTAAGCCCTGCATCAATCCAAGCCCTCTATGCTCCTTAATACAATCGTACTCTTTGGCAAGAGAGTCTAATTTTTCGTACAGATAGGCTCCGACCTTGTTGACATTCCCTACGATATCCAACTCCTCAAACAAATCAAATACTTTTGACACTGCCGCACATACGAGAGGATTTCCGCCGTATGTCGTGCCGTGGTCTCCTGGAACTAGAGCTTTGGATACTTTCTTTGAGGCGACAAATGCTCCGACTGGTACACCGCAACCGAGTGCCTTCGCAATAGCTAAGACATCTGGCTTTATCCCGTACAAATCATGTGCATAAAGAGAGCCACATCTTCCCATTCCACACTGAACCTCATCAAAGATAAGAACAATATCCCTCTCGTCACAGATTGCGCGAAGTTCTTCTAAAAACTTCTTATCCGCTGGGTAGATTCCTCCCTCGCCCTGCACTACCTCGCAGATAATACCGCAAGTTTTATCTGTGAGTTTAGATTTTACATCTTCAATATCATTAAAATTGGCAAATACAGCTCGACATCCCTCTGGCACAAAGCCTTCCTGATAATGTTTATTTCCTGTGACTGAGAGTGCTCCCTGACTTCTTCCGTGGAAGGAGTGGTCCATAGCGATAAACTCATACTCCTTTTTTGGGTCTTTTAGATAGGCATATTTTCGAGCTACCTTTAGAGCGCCCTCAATCGCCTCCGTTCCGCTGTTGGTAAAAAATACTTTATCCATCTTGGATGTCTTTATAATCTTCTCAGCAGCCTCAATCGCTGGAACATTATAGTATAAATTAGAAGTATGAATCAGCTTATCAATCTGCTCTTTTAACGCCTGATTATAAGCCTGATTTCCATATCCAAGAGCAAATACAGCAATTCCTGCTCCAAAATCCAAGTATTTTTTCCCTTCTAAATCATAAAGATAGACCCCATCTCCCCTCTCCAATACAACGGGAAAACGGTTATATGTTTTCATAATCACAGATTCTGCCCTGTTTATCATTTCATTCATTTTCTGTCTCCTTTTCTTTATCCTGCCAAGACTTCCTGCTTGACGAGACTTTTTAGTCGCCAAGCCAGGTTTTCACGCATTAGAATAATGGCTCTTTTAGGATAGCAGTACCGATACCTTTTTGTGTGAAGAACTCAAGAAGTAAACAATGCTCCATTCTTCCGTCCAAGATATGGACACGAGATACGCCATTTTCAATTGCCTCGACACAGTTATTTAATTTTGGAAGCATACCGCCTCCCACAACACCTTTATTAATAAATTCCTTCGCCTGGTCTAAATCCATCTCGGAAATAAGGGTAGACTTATCTGTCGGGTCGATAAATACTCCCTCTATATCCGTCAAGAATACTAATTTCTCCGCATTAATTGCCTTTGCAATGCCACAGGCAGCATCATCCGCATTGATATTATATGTATCATATTTATCATCTAAACCGATTGGGGCGATAACTGGAACGAAATCACTCTCAATCAAGCTGTCTAATAGCTTCACATTTACATCGGTTACATTTCCCACATATCCAATATCCTTGCCATCTGCATACTTTTTCTCTACACGGAGCATTCCCGCATCCTTACCACAAAGTCCAACCGCCTGAACACCGATTTTCTCCATCATTCCGACAAGCTGTTTATTCACTTTATATAAGACCATCTCTGCAATATCCATTGTCTCTTTATCCGTAACACGAAGTCCATTGACAAACTCAGGCTCCTTTCCACTTAGGCGAACCCATTTGCTAATCTCTTTTCCGCCTCCATGTACGATAATTGGCTTTAAACCGATTAATTTAAGCAATGCGACATCCTTGATTACATTATATTTTAGCTGCTCATCGAGCATCGCACTTCCGCCGTATTTTACGACGATTTTCGTTCCATTAAACTTTCTGATATATGGAAGAGCCTCAACCAAAGTATTGGCCTTTAATACAACTTCCTCAATATTTCCTCTCTCTAACATTTTTTTCTCCTTTTTCTTTTCTTGTCATTGCCCGCATCAGCAGGCATATCACCATGAAATCTATATTATATGATAAGTGGCAAACGATTCTCTCAAATTATCTTAAGAGCGATAGTCTGCATTGATTTTAACATAATCATAGGTCAAATCACAACCCCAAGCTGTAGCCATCTGTTCTCCCTCATGCACATCTACTTTGCAGATAACTGGGTCGGCAGAGAGAATCTTTGTCGCCTCCTCCTCACTGTAATTTGTCGCAACACCTTTTTGTACAATCTGAATTCTTCCATACTCACTCTCCAAGATAATATCCACTTTTTGTGGGTCAAACTCCACTCCTGAATATCCCATCGCACAGAGAATTCTTCCCCAGTTTGCGTCCTTGCCGTACACAGCCGCCTTTGTGAGATTTGATGTGATAACGGATTTACTCATAATTTTTGCCTCTTCCTTTGTCTTAAGACCGTAGGCTTGTACCTCAAATAATTTCGTACATCCCTCACCGTCCCCCGCAATATTTTTCGCAAGTTCTTTATTCACTTCATGAAGAGCCTCGCAAAATACAGCATAATCCTCATTCTCATCCTGAATCAGAGAATTTCCTGCAAGTCCATTTGCCAAGACAAATACGGTATCATTCGTGGAAGTATCCCCATCTACAGATACCATATTATACGTGTCTTCCACATCGGCTTTTAACGCCTTTTGGATTAATTCCTTTGTGATTGCCACATCACTCACGACAAATCCAAGCATCGTTCCCATATTTGGATGAATCATACCAGAACCTTTACACATACCTGCGATAACGGCTTTTGTTCCGTCTGAAAATGTCATCTCAACTGCCACTTCTTTTTTATGCGTATCCGTCGTCAAGATCGCCTCCGCCGCATCAATGGCAGATTGTCTATCATCCTTTATAGAATGACAGAGCATCTTGGCTCCCGTCTTCATAATATCCATCGGAAGCTGAGCCCCGATTACTCCTGTAGAACTAACTAAGACTTCTTCCTTTTGAGTATTCAAATGAGACGCCACAGTTTCTGCCATAAGCTCTACATTTTTCATACCCTCCTCGCCTGTGCAGGCATTTGCCACACCGCTGTTTACGATAATTGCTCTCACCTGTTCTTGCTCTTTTACAATCTTTTGTCCCCAGAGCACAGGGGCAGCCTTTACTACATTTTTTGTAAATGTTCCTCCAAATACTGCTGGAACATCACTGACAATTAATGCCATATCTTTATTAGTCTTTCCTGCTTTAATTCCTGCTCGAAGACCTGCCGCCTTATATCCTTTTGGAGTTGTCACTCCACCTTCGATTCTCTTTATCATATTTCCTCCTCACACTAGAATTCATCTTCTATTAAAAAATTTTAAGTAAATACTTCTAATCAACTCTAACCAGTCTTATTTTTATGATGTTGGGGTCAAAAGGTCTTTTGACCCTGGTATCATTTTATGGGAACATAGGAACCATCATAAGACCCTCGGCCTCATCGAGTCCAAACATAATATTCATATTCTGTACAGCCTGTCCAGCCGCACCCTTTACCAAATTATCCATCGCTCCCATCATAATAAGACGGTTTGTTCTTGGGTCAATCACGGCATTGACATCCACATAATTGCTTCCCTCAACCCATCTTGTCTCTGGGGCATCCGCTCCGTCTAACACACGGACAAATCTCTCTTTGTCGTAGTATTTTTTATAAATCTCCTTTACTTCCTCCGCCGTCACATTCTTTTTTAGATTTGCATATGCTGTGATTAAAATTCCTCGATTCATCGGAATTAAATGTGGAGTAAAGTTTAATACGACCTTCTCCCCAGACGCATAGGATAATTGTTCCTCAATCTCTGGTGTATGACGATGTGTCGTCACGCCGTAAGCTTTAATATTTTCATTTACCTCGCAGTATAAATTAGGAACCTTTGCGCCTCTTCCTGCCCCTGATGTTCCAGACTTCGCATCGATAATCAATGTACTCATATCGATAATGCCCTCTTTCGCCATCGGATAGATAGATAAAGTGGAACAAGTTGGATAGCATCCTGGATTTGCAATCAATCTCGCATTCTTAATCTCCTCTCGTCTTATCTCGCAAAGTCCGTATACTGCCTCCTCAATCAAATCTTTGCTCTTATGTTCTATCTTATACCATTTCTCATAAATATCCACATCTTTAATACGGAAATCCGCACTCAAATCGATAACCTTTACCTGCTCTAAAATTTCTTTATTTATACAGGACGCACAAAATCCCTGTGGAGTTGCAGTAAAAATAACATCTACTCTCTTCACCAGCTCTCCTATATTATCATCTAGACATTCGTCCTCTACAATCTCAAAAAGATTGCGAAATACTTCGTGATACTTCTTTCCGATATAACTTCTTGAGCCGTACCATACAATCTCTACTTCTTTATGTGCCAACAGAATTCTTACTAGCTCCTGACCAGCATAACCAGTCGCACCGATAATACCTGCTTTTATCATTTTTATCTCCAGCCTTTCCTCTTTATAAATTTATAAATAAAATCCAATTTAACTTACCAAATATTAACGTTTTTTTCAAGGTTTTTGTCGTAAATTTTATATATCTTTATACGATGTTCATAATTATACATCTTCTTTGTATTTTATGCAACTAGAAATTCATTTTTCTTCTCCTGTTTTATTTCCAGTATTTTTACTGTCAGTTTAAAAAAAGCAGTTAAATTCAGCATTTTTTCTCGCTTTTTTCTCACAATTAATATTTTTTCATTTTTTTGTTTTTATATTCAGAGAAAATTTTTTCAAAAAAATTAAAAAAATTTCAAAAAAAGGGTTGCATAATATTCACAAATGACGTATATTTATCATGTCAATAAAAAAACAAACTACTATTTTGTATGAAACTGAAAACCCATTCATTGAAGGAGGATTTTTTATGAAAGATAAAGTAATTTTAGCGTACTCAGGAGGACTTGATACAACAGCCATTATCCCTTGGTTAAAAGAAAACTATGACTATGATGTCATCTGCGTTTGTATCGACGTTGGACAAGAAAGCGAGCTAGAGGGATTAGAGGAGAGAGCAGCTCTCTCTGGTGCTTCCAAATTATATATTGAGGATGTTGTCGATGAGTTCGTTGACGAGTATGTCATCCCAACTGTTCAGGCAAATGCTGTCTATGAGAATAAATATTTATTAGGTACTTCTTTTGCAAGACCTGTTATCGCAAAACGTCTTGTTGAGATTGCAAGAAAAGAAGGTGCTGTCGCAATCTGCCACGGTGCTACTGGAAAAGGAAATGACCAGGTTCGTTTTGAGCTTTCCATCAAAGCTCTCGCCCCTGATATCAAAATCATCGCTCCATGGAGATGCAATGAGACATGGAAGATGCAGTCTCGTGAGGATGAAATTCAGTACTGTAAAGAGCATGGAATTGACCTTCCATTCTCCGCTGATAATAGCTATAGCCGTGACCGTAACTTATGGCATATCAGCCATGAGGGCTTAGAGCTTGAAGACCCTGCAAATGAGCCTGATTTTGACCATCTCTTAGTTTTAGGTGTAACTCCTGAGAAGGCTCCAGATGAGGGAGAATACGTAACACTTAGCTTTGAGAAAGGTGTTCCTACCGCAATAAACGGAGAGAAGATGAAAGCTTCTGATATTATCCGTACCTTAAATAAATTAGGAGGAAAACACGGTATCGGTATCGTCGATATCGTTGAGAACCGTGTTGTCGGCATGAAATCTCGTGGAGTATATGAGACTCCTGGTGGAACAATTTTGATGGAAGCTCATACTCAGTTAGAGGAGCTTATCTTAGACCGCCCAACACTCTCCTACAAGAAATTAGTTGCCAACGAGTTTGCTAATCTTGTATATGAGGGAAAATGGTTCACACCTCTTCGCGAAGCTCTTCAAGCTTTTGTTGAGAAGACACAGGAGCGTGTGACAGGTGAAGTTAAGTTTAAACTTTATAAAGGAAATATTATCAAAGCTGGAACAACTTCTCCATATTCTCTATACAGTGAGTCTTTGGCAAGCTTCACAACAGGCGAGCTCTATGACCACCATGACGCAGAAGGATTCATCAATTTATTTGGTCTTTCCATGAAAGTTCGCGCATTAAAGGATATGCATTTAGCTGACTAATTTTATACATTTTATTTATCCTCATTTAACAAATTGAATACATAAAAAACAGAACCGATATCCGTCTTAGTTTTGATATCGGTTCTGTTTTCATTTTCTAGATAAATCGGCTGCTTATTTTAAAAATTATACTCGTTGTTACAAATAGTAAAATTGACAAAAAATAGCATATATGTGAAAAAGATACTCCCTGACCTTGAACAAAACGATATGGCTTTATCTGAAAATATAAATTCTCCTCACTATAATTACCTGCCTTATCCCTCGCTCTTAATGTCAGCTTCCACTTTCCATATTCCTTTAATGTAAAAGCGAATATATTGTCCTCTTTTTCCCTCATCTCTATCTGTTGTCCGTTTAATAATATCGCTAGAATCTGGTCAGAGGAATCCTTTAGCGATAACTTTATCTCTCTCTCACTATAGTAAATTCCTCCCTCTCGAACTCCCTCTATCTCCCACTCTGGCTTCTGTCTATCTAGCACAAACCGAAGCGGTGACATCTGATTAATATTTCCCGCCGAATCCTTAACCGTCAATAAAATCGTCTGTCTTCCATCTCTCCATAATTCATCATCACTAGAATCTAAGATAATCTGCCTATCTTGATATCGATACTCTGCCTTCTTGCCATTGACTAAACAAGATAAAATAGAGACATTTTTTTGATTTTGAAGTAGGATTTTTATCTCTGGGATTCGATTCATATACGGCTTGATGGATGACTGAAGCTGGAACCTCGTGCCTGCTTGATTTAGAAAAAAGAAAACTACTTTCTTCTCTTCATTCCCAGACCTATCCCTTGCTATCACTTCCAGCTTATATCTGCCGTCTTGATTGATATTATGAAATTCTAATTCTAGCCTACTCGCATCCTCTCTCCTATAGGTTGCCTCCATCTTCCGCTCTCGGCTCTCCTCTATCAATGAGACAATGCTTTGTTCTAAGTCTAAATTTTCATCTTCCAGTCTCACCTTAATCGAAGCAACTTCTCTCAAATTTGCATAGGGTGTCACCCCTTCTACTGTGATAACTGGTTTTTTATTGTCTTTTTTTATTGGATTTTGTTCTACGTAATCTTCTATCTGTTTATTGATATTATCTTTATCTATATTTCTTTCTTCTTCCAAATCTTCTATATTTTTTTCAATATTTTTTATCTCATTTTGCTCTTGGTTTTCTGTATTTTCTATCTCTTCTTCCTGTGCTCTACTGACAGTCTGCTCTGCCTTGCTCGTCTTTTTTCCCGCCTCGTCAACGCCCCATGCTCTAACGGTCACATCACCAAACGAAGCAAAAGAAAAACTGCTCTCATACTGTCCTTGACTTTCTTCTCCCGGTGACTCTTCCTGCCAAAAGTTCTTTCTCGTCACGGTACCTCTGTCTTCTTTCACACAAGAAACCTCACAGTGGATGATTCTAATCGGATATGGACTCCAGACAGATACTTTTATCTGCATCTGGTTTCCCTCTCTTCCATCCCAATTTATCTCATCAATCACTGTCTTCTCTGTTCCCTGCAACGAGCTAGCTCTTCCCTCTAGGCTTATACCAAATAAACCTATCACTAAGCTTATCCCGCATATCCCCAAAGCTCCTGCCATATAAACTCGCTTAAGAAGCGTCCATCTCCTGCGTTCTCTCCATAAGCTCTTCCTCCAGTAAGAAAAACTTTTCACTCTGTTCTCCCCTTAATGATAAGGCTCTCTCATACATGAACTTCGCTCTCTCTAAATCTTCTTCTATATGTAAGAGAAAAAGACCATATTCACTATAAAGTTCTATATCACTTGGATATAGTTCTATTAATATTTCTAACTCTTCTTCTAGCTTGCTTATCTCTGTTTTTTTCTCCGTCAGGGAAACCCAATTATTTTCCAACATAATTCTCGTCAAAAAAAGTTCCTTTTTTTTCCACTCCAATTGTTCTTTGTAGGTTGTTAAGCTTTCTAATTGTTTTATACATGATATCTGCATCTTGACATACTCTCTCTCCTCTTCTTTGTCTTGATTCTCTTCCATCTTTATCCAATATGATAATGTGTTTTCATAGAATATCTTCTTCTCTTGCGCTAAATTTCTTTCTTTTTTCTCGAAGTATTCAAGTTCGCCTTTCACCTTTTCTATCTGCGCCGCCCACTCGCTTTCTATCGATGAAAAATCTTCTATCTGCTCATAAAACTTCATTAAAGAGAGTCTGCCCTCCACGCATATCCTCGATATCGATAAGCTATCTAAGTACTGAGTAATATCGAGGCAGAGCCTTCTCATATCCCCATCTACTTCCCTACATAGCCCATTTTTTTGAAGCAAGCTTTTATATTGCCTTGCCATATAAAAACTAGAATTATCTAAATACTGTTCAATCTCCCTGTCCGTGACTCCTATCTTCTGTCCTAGAAAAAGCAACTGCACATAAGCTCTTCCGATTAAGAAAAAAATATCTTCCTCGTCTCCCTCTTTCTTATCTATCTTTTCCTTCTCCAGTCGACTAGATAGCCAAGTGAGTGTTCTTATCTGTTCTTGCATTCCTCTATTCATACTGTATCTTAAAATTCTGTCGTAAACCTCATCATCCACACTCTCTTTTACATCTTCTCCCTCCTCCACAAATCTTATAATATCCCTCGTATCCCACCCTTGCTCTATCTTCTCTTCCAGCTCTCTTCGTTGTTTTTCATAAGTAAGATTTCTTTTTTGTTCGCTTTTTCTGTTGTAAATAATACTGCCAAAAAAGAAGACGGCTACTCCTAAAATTAAGATAACTCTTCTAATTTTCTGCCTTTTTCTTACTCTCGCTCTTTGTAAGATATTCCAGACATCCTTTACGCTGTCATATCTGTCCTTCCTATCTACAGACATACACTTCCTAATCATCTGTACAAGCTCTTGCTCTTTGCAATCTTCTAATCCATCCTCCCCTCCTAAAAACACATAAAATAATCTCCCAATCGTATAAATATCTGTCTTTTCATCTGTCTGGCCCATATTGCCAAATTGCTCTGGAGCTGCAAATCCTCTCGTCCCAAGAAGCATCGTATCTCTTCTCTGACCTTCCTTATACTCTCTCGCCGCCCCAAAATCTATCAACGCTAATCTCCCATCTCTCTGCAAGATTAGATTATCAGGTTTTAAATCTCTATAAATCACCGCTGGAACTCTGCTATGTAAATACAAAAACATCTCACAAATCTGACTACCGAACGAATATATCTCGTCCATCCTCAGACTTCTCTTTGATAAAATCTCACCTAAGCTCTCTCCCTCGATATAACTTATCACGAGAAAAGGAATATCTCCTCTCCTTCCCTCATCTATGACTCTCGGAAACTGCGCATACGATAATCTTCTCAAAATATAACTCTCCTGTCTCGCAACCATCTCCTGCTCGTACTCCTTAATGGCTACCTCACACCTTCTGGTCCTATCCCACGCCAGATAAACTACGCCGCTCCCTCCCCGTCCAATCTCGGCTCTCTCTTCGTATCTCTCCTTCCAAATGAGTCCCATCTTCTCTTCGTATCCTCTCTGCCTGTCACTCTTATGTGAAATTTTTAGATATATTTTCTTTCTTTTCCAATATTATACATTTTTTACTTTTTATTGTCAATCCTTTTTTTTCATTTTTAGCAGAATATTTTTCTCCCGTCTGCTCATACTAAAAATCAGAATAGAAATTAGGACAAAACGATTGCAAAGGAGAAATAAAAATGAATCCTGTTTATACTCTTATCAAATATCTATTTTTATTTTTTACTGGTGGCATTGGATATTATTATCTGGAAACTTGGTACCGCGGTACCTCCCACTATTCTATGCTCATCTGCGGCGGACTCTGTTTTCTCCTTATCGGTGGATTAAATGAACAGAGTTATTTTACCTTTTCATTTTTTCAGCAAATGCTTCTTGGGGCTATTATTATCACTACGTTAGAACTCTTTACCGGTATACTTGTCAACCGAATTTTTCATTTAAATATATGGAATTATGAGGGGCTTCCGTTTAATTTTCTCGGACAAATTTGTCTATCTTACTCTACCCTCTGGTTTTTTCTATCTGCAGTGGTTATCGTACTTGATGATTATCTTCGCTTCTTCTTCTTTCTGGAGACGCCTCCGACGTATTTTTTATGAGAATATTTACGTGGAGGGAAAATGGAAGGAGACGCGAAGAGAGACCGTTGATATGTCCTCTAAAAACACGTTCGTTCCCACGGTTTTTCGACATACGCCGATTTTTGCCGCCTCCCGCAAACTCGCGCCTACGGCACTCAAACAGTGCTCCAGCGGCAAAGCTAAGTATATCGAAAAACCGCTCCACTCTCTATCGTTTTTAGAGGACATATCAACGGTCTCTCTTCGCTGTGTACTGGCAAAACACCATAATATTTTTATATAGGCAACTACTATACAACGATATCATATTCTTTTATATGAACAACTATCACATAGCGCTATCATATTCTTTTTTATAAACTACTACTACTCAGTTTTAAATTAATTTCTCTGCTTTTTTACGAAAAAAATTTTACTCTATTAGAATTAAAAGATAAACTTGTCAAGTGTGTGTATTTCGTGTATGATAGATTTTGAAATACTAGATTTTGAGATAGTGGTGATGACATTAATAAGATAATGGGAAGAGTATGCTACGAGACAAAACAGAGCTCTCTCTTACAATATGGTGTCCTAATACGTCTGCAATATACGGAAAGCCTACTCTTTTAGGTGTAGGATGGATGGCACAAAAATATTGAATTTTTCAGTCTGTTATAATATAAATAGGTTTTGACATGAGCCTTATACTATCGCTAATAAATACTAATGAATACAAAGGTATTTGGGTAGTGAAATTCTTATAGAAATTCGTTAGTTTTATATGCTATTTTACTATTGGTTTGCCAGTACACAGCCGCTAGAGCAAGTAGATATCTCCTCCGAAAACGATAGAGAGTGGAGCGGTTTTTCGATATACTTAGCTTTGCCGCTGGAGCACTGTTTGAGTGCCGAAGGCGCGAGTTTGCGGGAGGCGGCAAAAATCGGCGTATGTCGAAAAACCGTGGGAACGAACGTGTTTTCGGAGGAGATATCTACTTGCTCTAGCGGCGTCTCCCCACCCTATCTATCTCCCCCTATCTCACCTCTAAACATTTCAATAAATATCAAATAAAACTACAGAAAGGTTAGGTATAAATTATGGCACAATTATGGGGCGGTCGTTTCACGAAAGAGACAGACCAGCTTGTCTATCGTTTTAATGCATCTATCACATTTGACCAAAAATTACTCGCTCAGGACATTAAAGGCAGTATTGCCCACGTCACAATGCTTTCCTCCGTCGGCATCTTAACAGAGGAAGAAAAATACGCAATTATCGGTGGATTAGAGGGAATTTTAGCTGATGTGGAGAACGGAAGATTAACTATCACAGAAGAATATGAAGATGTACACAGCTTTGTTGAGGCGAACTTAATCGACCGAGTCGGGGATACCGGCAAGAAGCTACATACTGGAAGAAGCAGAAATGACCAGGTAGCTCTCGATATGAAGCTCTATGTAAGAGATGAGATTACAGAGCTAAAAGAGCTCCTCTCCACTCTTATGCATACGCTTCATCATATTATGAAGGATAATATCGATACTTTTATGCCAGGCTTTACTCATCTTCAAAAAGCACAGCCTTTGACTCTCGCTCATCATATCGGGGCATATATGGAAATGTTCAAGAGAGATTATAGTCGTCTTGAAGATATTTATAAGAGAATGAATCTCTGTCCGCTCGGTGCCGGTGCACTTGCTGGAACGACTTATCCGCTCGACCGCAATCAGACTGCCGCTCTTCTTGATTTTGACGGTCCTACGCTAAATAGCATGGACTCTGTATCCGACCGTGATTATATTATTGAGCTTTTGGACGCACTCTGCCTTATTATGATGCATTTATCTCGTTTTTGCGAGGAGATTATTATATGGAATACAAATGAATATCAATTTGTCGAGATTGACGATACATATAGCACGGGAAGTAGTATTATGCCACAGAAGAAGAATCCTGATATCGCCGAGTTAATTCGAGGCAAAACAGGTCGTGTCTACGGTGCTCTTATCTCTATGCTCACGACAATGAAGGGAATTCCTCTCGCATATAATAAGGATATGCAAGAGGACAAGGAATTTACCTTTGACGCGATTGACACGGCAAAGGGATGTATTCTCCTATTTAACGGTATGATGGAATCTATGTCCTTTAAGAAAGACCGTATGAAAGCCAGTGCGGCAAACGGTTTTACAAATGCCACTGACGCAGCCGATTATTTAGTGAATAAGGGAGTTCCTTTCCGTGACGCACATGGAATTGTGGGACAGCTTGTTCTCTTTTGTATCGATAAGGGAATTTCTCTCGATGAGATGACATTAGAAGAATATAAGGCCATTAATCCTGTATTCGAGGAGGATATATATGATGCTATCTCTATTAAGACTTGCGTTGAAAAGAGAAATACAATCGGTGCCCCTGGACAGGAGGCTATGAGACAAGTTATCGACATTAATGAGAAATACCTTGCTTCTCTAAAACGCTAAATGAGACAATAGAACGAATAGAAACGGAGGGATTATTATGGCCTTTGACGGTTTCGTCATTTCCAATGTAGTCCATGAACTAAAAACAACCCTATGCGGGGGAAGAATTTATAAGATTTATCAGCCAGAGACCGATGAGATTATACTTATTATAAAAAATAAGCCAGAGACTCATAAACTTTTTCTCTCCGCTGATGCCAGTCTTCCTCTCATATATTTGACAACGAAAAATAAAACGAATCCTATGCAGGCTCCAAATTTTTGTATGCTTCTTCGCAAGCATATTTTAAATGGGCGTATTACTGATATTAAACAGTTAGGACTTGACCGTATTATCGAGATTGATATCGAGCATTTGAATGAACTTGGCGATATCTGTATGAAAAAACTCATCATTGAGATTATGGGAAAGCATAGTAATATCATTTTTACTGACAGTGAAAATATGATTTTAGACAGTATTAAGCATATTTCTAACCAGATAAGCTCTGTGCGAGAAGTTCTTCCAGGACGTACTTACGTCCTCCCTCCAGGGCAGCAGAAGGAAAATCCGCTCTCTTTTTCCTATGATTATTTGAGAGATACTGTGATGGAAAAGCCTCTTCCTATCGGAAAGGCAATTTATACATCCTTTACGGGAATCAGTCCACTTTTGGCAAATGAGATTTGTCACCGCGCAAACGTCGATTCATCTGCCTCCACTCAGTCGTTAAATGAGGAGAAGAAAAGAGAAATTTATGAGGTTATGAATGATTTTTCTCATTTGGTAGAAGAACATAAATATCATCCAAATATTATTTATAACGGCATAACTCCCGTTGAATTTTCTTGTTTTTATTTAAGCTGTTATGATGATTTAGAGGAAAAAGAGTTTTCTTCTATCTCCGAGGTTTTGGAAATTTATTATGCGAAAAAGAATCAACTGACTTTAATTCGTCAAAAATCAGCTGACCTTAGAAAAATTGTATCCACTGCATTAGAGCGCACGAGTAAGAAATACGACTTACAGTTAAATCAGCTCAAATCTACCGAAAAACGTGATAAGTATAAAGTTTACGGAGAATTGCTAAATGTATATGGGTATAATCTGGAAGAAGGAGCAGATAAGCTTACCTGTCTTAATTATTATACGAACGAGGAAATCACAATTCCTCTCGATAAAACATTGACAGCCCAAGAAAATTCTCAAAAATATTTTTCTCGCTATAATAAGCTAAAAAGAACATACGAGGCACTCTCTACTTTGACACTAGAGACAAAAGCTGAATTAGAGCATCTGGAATCTATTATGACTTCTCTTGATATTGCTCTGGAAGAAGAAGATTTGGTTCAATTAAAAGAAGAATTAATTCAGTATGGTTATATTAAAAAGAGAGGGAAAAATAAAAAAAGAGAAAAGGTGACAAGTAAACCATTTCACTATATCTCCTCGGACGGTTTCCATATGTATGTGGGTAAAAATAATTTCCAAAACGAGGAATTGACCTTTAAGTTTGCAAACGGAAAGGATATGTGGTTTCACGCAAAGGGAATGGCGGGTTCTCATGTCATTGTCAAATTAGAGAAAGCTTCCGAGCTCCCAGACCGAACCTACGAGGAAGCAGGAAGACTTGCAGCCTACTATTCAAAAGGAAGACAGGCTCCAAAGGTGGAAATTGATTATACAGAACGTAAGAATCTAAAGAAACCACCAAACGCAAAGCCAGGTTTCGTTATTTACCACACAAATTATTCTCTGCTGATTGAGCCAGATATATCAAAGATTTCACTGGCCGAATAAAATGATACCAGAGTCCCAAGTTCAAAAATCCGATGTAAGCTTGCTTGCAAGAGGATTTTTGAACTTGGGACTCGCCAAAAACAGGAATAAATAGCCATTTTTCAGAGAAAAATGAGCGGATTATGAATGTTCTTGAGAATTGCGGGAGCACATTATGCGGAGCAATTCGGCATCATAGGGGTCAAAAAACCTTTTGACCCCAACATCATTTAAATTCACTTATGTTTACATTTTTCATTCTTTATCATAATCTCTAATCTCGTCATAAGAGGAAGCTCATTTTCCAATATCTCATCATATAAAGTCCTTGCTTTCTCATAATCTCCATTTTCATAATACTGGTCTGCCATAAGCATTTTCACTTCCAGAACTTTCTCCATTTCTCCTGCGCTCTCGTAGTACTTGATAGCGCTCTCATAATCTCCAACCTCTTGACATTGCTCTGCTAATTTTACCTGCGCCATATGTACGCCAGAAGTATTCTCAATTTTTTTATACCATTCTATCGCTTCTTCGTATTTTCCTTCATTATAATAAGAAAATGCCATTGCCTGCACAGCTTTATGATATCCATCTTTATCTCCTATCTGCTCATAATATGCTGCAGCCTTATCATACTCCTTATTTTCATAGTATTGACTCGCTATTTTTTGCTGGGCGTTTAAAACTCCCTCTTCATTTCCTGCAAATTCATACCATTTTATCGCATTTTCGTAGTCCTCGCTATGATAATACTGGCTTGCCATCTCATTTATCCGCTCTGGCTCTAGCTGTTCTATCATCGGCTCATAATACTTTGCCGCCTCCTTATACTGTCCATTATCATAATAATAATCCGCAATAGCTCGATTAGATATCATACTATACTCTTCTTGTCCGATTTTATTTCCAATCCCTGCTGCTGCCTTATATAAACGGATTGACTCATCATATCTTCCCTGATGATAAAACTGTTCAGCGAGAGAATATAAAAGTTTTGGAGATTGCATCATTCCAAATAGAGCGACAAAAAGAAGAGTAAAAACGAAAAAGACACCTAGTCCTTTCCTTTTCTTTTTTTCTCTCTTTTTCTTTTCCTGTTTTGTTTCTTCTTTCTCTAATCTCTCAAAAACAGCCAGTACTGGGATATCCTTTTTATTTTCCATTCTATCTCTTCCTTCCCATCCATCTTTATCAATTCGCGTCTTTTCCCCTTTTCTCGATAATCCGTCCTTACTATAATATAAAACTTCTTCTTTTTCCAGTATTTTAGTTTCAAAAAATTTCCCTTACTATACAAAGATAGCGAAAAACAACTTCAAAAAAGGGGATGTTGGAAAATGAATTTTCATATTTCCCGACATCCCGCATCTCTTTATTCTTCTCGAATTCGATAAGAAGTAGGTGTAATAAATTGAATTTTCATATCCTTTGCTCTCTTTGCCAACTGTTCCTCTATACCTCGATGTTTGCTTATCATCTCCTGTGGGTCAGTCGAGCCAATTAATTCCTTCTTATAGAAATTAAGAGCAATATTCTCACTGAATCCGTCAAAACCAGCTAAAGATACGTTTCGCACTCCAGCTTTTACCAATAACTTCATCAACATCATACCAGCACTGTCACTCGCCTCCAGAGTGGAGTTTAATAAATCGGAATAATTAACGACTCTCGCATTCTCTGGAATCTCTCTAATATTAGATGTAAAAATAATCTTTTCGAGCGGACAAATCTTCTTTAGCTGCTTATATCTTCGGTCACTACTTACAAATACAAAATCTACCTCATAGTCCTCTGGCATAAAATTGACAGAGATTGTATATGGCTTTTTATCTTGAATATAGGCATCAATCCTGCTCTTATGAGATACGATTGTCTTTCCTGAGCCGATTACCAAAATTTCCCTATTTCTAAAACTCTCTCGAAGCTCATTAATAATATCTAAATCATTAATTGCATTCACCTGATACTGCTGATACATATCTTCGATATACTTTCTGTCAAAGATAAGTCTCTTTTCTTTTGGAATCTGGTCCAATAAAGTTGCAATATTCGGAACAGAAATCGCCTGCTTTGCCAACAGATGAGTCGCATAGTTTGGATGGCATCCTTTACTCGACGCGAGAAAATACGCCACAGAATATCCCCAAGGAGTATCTGTATAAATTGGCATCAAGCATCCGTCAATTCCCTCCAAGATAGGAAGCACATCATATCCATAGCCATAGTAGACATTAAGATAATCCGTCAATAATTCTGTACAGAGGTTTCCTGCTCCTCTTCCCATTCCATACATCGAGGAATCAATAATAATCGTTCTCACAGTAGGGAATTTAATCATATCTTGTGCATTTGCAAAAGACATCTGCAAATTATTATGAGAATGCAAACCAAGAGCAATATTTTTCTTTAGATTGCTGTCAATTAAATAAAGTCTTCTCTTCACATCATTTTGAAATAATACACCTAATGTATCTACCAGATAAAAAGCATAAGGTTCCAGCTCATTTATCTTCTCAATCAGGTCAAGCATCGCTTTATCGGTATAATTGGCAGAACCAACCGGCTGCATAAATAATTTATAGCCCTTATCCATAAGCTTTCTTCCCCAGTCAAATGCTTTTTCAATCTCATTTTGGTGGAAAGTCACTCTGACTCCCTTAATATATCCCTTGGATGCATCGGGAATTTTGTCTGGGTCAATTTCTTTTTCTCCGATGGCAATCATTCCGACATATAAAATATTCTCATCTGGATTATTAAATACAGCTTTTATATTCTCTGTGCTCTCGTATAGAGAATAATCCTCATGATATGGCTTATCTGTCAAAAAACCAGTCTCAATAATATCAATCTTTGCATTTGTAAGGTCTGTCAAAATCTCTCCGATTACATCCTTTCCAAAATGCCAGTCATTAATATACCCTCCATCACGGAGCGTACAATCTAGTATCTTTATCTTTCCCATATAAATTATTACTCTCCTTTGCTAAATTTTCCTCTCAGTTAAGCGTAATTTCTCCGTTATCTATTTTCTTTTGGATAATCATCTTCACCTTTTCTAAGTCCTTCTTCGTATCAACAGATAATGTTGTTGCCTCTGTCATAATAAATTTCACTTTATGACCATTCTCAAGGAAACGATACTCATCGATATCTTCTATACTCTCCAAATATCCTCTCTTTGTGTTTGCAGCAAACTCCAAAGCTTTCTTTGTAAAGCACTGAACTCCGACAAATTTCTTTAGCTGATAATCACTTCTTCCCTTTGGAAATGGAATTGGACTTCTCGCCATATACATGCCATAACTTTGCATATCTGTCGCAATTTTAATTTTGGAAGAATCAAATGCATCGATTGGGTCGCGAAGAATCATCATCGCATTTGCAAAATAACTCTCATTTGGGTCAATTCCCTCCGGAATCATATCTTCAATACAGCTTGACTCAATAAGCGGCTCATCTCCATTTACATTGATATAAAAATCTGCATCAATCTTAGTGGATACCTCATAAATTCTCTCTAAATGAGTCGGACAATCTTCCGATGTCATAACCCATGGAATACCATACTTATCACATACATCACCTATAATTTGATTATCTGTAGCGACATACGCCTCATCAATCCCTTTTGCAGCTTTTAGGCTACGGTAAACCCACCAAATCATAGGATAACCACAAATATCTGCAATACCCTTTGCTGGAAATCTAGATGACGCATAACGAGATGGAATAACACCAATAATCTTCATAACTATTACCTCTTTTATCTTTCTATTTTCTATAGTTCAATACTCCATCGCGGAGTAAAAACTTCTCTTCATTCTCACTTTGGTTTTGATATTTATTTACCATCGTTTTCATTTTCAAAAAAGCTTTCTGCTGCTCTTTTTGTTTATTCAAGGCATATTCTAACGCCTTAACTTTTCCCTGCATAATAAGCATTTGGTTTACCTGTTCTGGCTTTAATGCAATCGTCTTATTTGAATTTCTTAACTCCTTTGTAAATTCCATTTTTCTTAATTTCTCCCTCACTTGTTCATCCTCACAGTAGAGCCAAATCTGATGATTTACGTCAATATACTGACTACCTGTCTGCTTTATTTCCAAATTCCACACGAGCAAACTAGAGTCATCTAAATTCGGATACTTTAAGAGAAACTCATATCGATTTTGGTAATTATCAAATAAAATGATATCTTTCTTTTTTATCCTTTCTAGGTCGAGTTCTTCCTCTATCTGCGGTGTATTATCTGTCTCGACAAAGATACAGTTTTCATATTCTGTGCAATCAGCACCTTTAATGTTTAAAAGTTTCAAGAAATTTTCAAGGTAGGAGCTTTCCTTCATATTAATTATAATATTTCGCTCCTCCTCTAGCTTCTCTATTATCCTGGCCATCGCATATGCTATATGAAGATAAGAATAATTTACCTCAATATCAGGACTAAAGCTATAACTTTCCTCTGTCAAAGCTTCCACACCCGCAATCGATGTGGAGCTAGCTGTAATGGCGCGTTTTAACTTTTGGTCAAACATAAACGGCAAAAGCTCAGAAGGTAAACTCCTGCGGATGACAAAAGAGCCTTTTATGATTTTCTCATAGTCAAAATAAATATCACTTGGATGTGGCTTAAATACAATCTCCATTCCTTCCGCAAAATAATCAAGCAATACCGCTGTCAAATCCATTTGGATATTTAAGTCCTTGACTGCCAAGACTAAAACTTTCTGTGTTAAAAATAGAGCAACTGGTCTTTTGGCATCCATATCGTACGGTTCGCAGTCGTATAACTTTAAGACTGTATTTATCTTATCTGTTCCCTGCTCTTTTAATGTATCATAGATAGAAAAATGCGTAATTCTCTCATCACTCGTATCTCCTTTTTGATACTCTAAATTACAGATTAATTCAATCGCAGTTTTGGAAGCGCCAGCACCGCCTAGATAGTTAGATATCACATAATTAGAGGAATCTAATCCCCGAAGAATATCATAATAATGTTTTCGGTCCGTCAAAATTCCACAGGAATCCTCAAAATAATGATACGGTATCTTCCTTGCCAGACAATAAATTCCGACAGTCCAATTATCTGAGGCGATATAAATCTCATCAAACTCCGAGAGATTCGGAAACCAAGCCTCAAAAGCCTGACAGATATTTTGAATCACTCTCTCTATATCGGCTTTACTGCTTTTTTGTGTGAGCTTTTTCCCTCTCTTTTTCTTAAATTCTTTTTCTGGGACAATCAACACTTCGTCAAATAATTCCAGCTGTCTAATCTTTTGCGTAAAACTTTCCAATACTTGGCTCTGCGCATAGTGGTCTGCAATCATCAGCACTGTATCATCCTCTGCATGGTATGCCATCCTATGTACAATACAAGATAGCACCTGATACACTGTCGCACCGTGATATAATACTCTCATACGATATTCCCTCCCCTCGTTATATTCTTAAAGATAGAAGGGTCAACCTGACTTATCGTCTTCGCATCTTCCCATGTCGCTGGACGAATCGTCGGATACTGTCTCTTTAACGTAGAATAATCCTGAAAATATTGAATCACTGCACCCTCAATTAAATTCCTCTTCTCATTCTTCATATCATTCGGATAGGCAAATCCAATCTCATCTTCATAGATTGCCGTCATATATGGAATATCAAGCGACAAAACCTCTTTGAATTTTGCAAAAAGCTGAGGTTTCTCTTCTATACTTTCTTCTTCCTCCAAAGCCTCCGTCCCTTGGTCTTGTTCAAACTCTTGCCCTTCTTCCCTCTGCGTATCAAGAGTCATCTCTGTCTGCGTAGTCTCATCCTCATATAAATAATCTCTTATATGAATGGATTCCACTTCCACTCCCAAGTCCTCGGCAATTTGAGTAAAATTAGTCAGAGAAATCTCCTCACCAAATGCATCTACTACTAAAATTTTATTCTCACCGTCTAACGCTCTTTTTACGTATTGTATAATTTCCTTTTCATTCTCTCTGACATTAGAGATTGCCTGGTTAATAAATTCTTCCTTGATATTTCCAATGCTCTCGTCCCCGCACTCAAACCCCATCGTATAGGCAACTCGATCGGCGGGCATTTTGTTTAATACAACCGAATCTTCCAATAACTCATTCCATTTTTCCTCATCTTCTGGCATATGAGACGCCAATGAAGACCAATGGATAATCTTGGCATCTTTATAAAAAGCTTGATATAAGTTTGCAAATAAGCTTTCTTCATCTCCCAAAATAACGACAGTCGCATCTTCTTTCTTTTGTTGAATCTCTTCCATAATAATATAGAGTATCGGTGCAATAATAAGATAAGCACATTCAAAGATTCTACTATGATTTTGCTCTCCACTAAATACCTCAAGACCAGAAATTGCCCTATGGATTTTTCCAAAATCACTATCCGGATTCCCCATCACGACCATATCCATCAGTTTATTCACTGGACGATAATAGATAGCGTGACCGTATTTTTCCTTTGTGGCTTTAATACACCTATTAAAATCACTGCTTAAAACAACACAAGGATACTCAAAACTTGTGTCTTTTTTCTGCTCATAAATATCCAAAAGCAGTTTCCTTATCAATTTCTTCTTACTAGAATCTTTTGGTGTTTTTATTTCATCCAACTCTATTCCATATTTTTTTAAAATATGTTCCGTTTTTTTCTCTGAAATCTTCTCACTTCCAATTCCAATCACTTTAATATTATTATTTTGCGCAGTATCAATAATTTTCCTTATATAAGAATTCTGCAAATATATCTTCTGACCATCTTCCAGTGAAACCTGTGTAAACAATAAATTAAAAATATCTACTATCAAAATATCTGACTTTGATATTATTCCAGAAATCTGATATACTTTTTGTCTTTTTGCCACTCTACAAAGAGAATGTACACCTGGATTTAATTCTTTATATCGATTCCATCCAAGCGCTTGTTTTATATTTATCTTGACTAGACATAATGCATATTTGAAGGGACGCTTCATAATCCAGTTTGCATTTTCTCTCAAAAATAATTCCGACTGAAAAGCAACCTCAGCATTGGTCTGTGTCAACAAATAATATACTTTTCGTTTTATTTTATAGAATATCATAGTATTTTTATTTCCTTTTCTTCTTTGTTTGAGATAAATTCATTCTACACCAAGATTTTTTCTCTGTCAACGCTCTGATACTCCTCTATGTTTAAGATTTATATTCCTCTCTGCGTTGACCAATTCCTCACCTTAAATATAAGCCTCCTTTTATGCGTCTCCAGAATAGATAAAAATAGATTGCTTTTATTTCTAGCTCTTTTCATCGGCGAATAAAATTTTGTTTAAAATTTCTCTGAAAATAAAAATTTTCTATTTTCTCATCTTCATCTAATTCTTGTTTGCGACTCATCTTTTTTTCTTGCCTCATTCTATACTCTAATGCCCTCTTTTTCCCCTCCAATCTCATCTGCTCATCGACTCTTCTCACCTGCACTTCTATGATTTGTCTGGAGCGTCCTAGTTTTTTCTTTATTCTTAATTTTTCTAATTTCTCCTTTTCCCTCTCATCCTCACAGTAGACCCAAATTTGTTTTTGATACGAAAAATAAGTTTTATCCTCTCCTCTGACCCAAACATTACAGACAAAAAACTTCTCTAATTCTTCCTCTGTATACTGAAGACAAATACTATACCTATCCTCGCAATTATCAAAAATCACGATATCTTTCTGATTCAAACTCTTAATATCTAACAGTCTCTTTCCTTCCTCTCTATCAGTCTCAATAAAGATGCTCCCTCTTTTTTCGTCCTTTCTCAGCCGTCTCTCCTCACCCGCTTTTTTAGATATCATCTCTTCTTTTTCTTGCATCTGATAAAATCTTAAAAAATTATCTAAATAAGATTCCTCCCCGCCATCTATATATATCTTATACTCTCTTCCAAATCTTTCTATCAATTTTGTGATGGCATATGCTGTATGCAAATATAAATAATTTTCCTCTATATCCGGACTAAAGCTATAGTATTCTCTCGCCAATCTTCCAAGACCTCTAATGGAAGTAGAACTTGCAGTAATTGCGGCCTTTAGTTGCCTTGGGAATAAAAAAGGCAGTAATTCTGACGGTAAGTTTCTTGGGATGATGTGATTATTTTCTCCTAATTGTCTATAATTTATAAAACTATCTTTTGGATGCGATTTAAAAACAATCGCCGCATCTTCGGCAAAATAATCCAATAAAACTGCTGTCATATCCCTTTGCATATCTAAATCTTTTATCGCAAGACTCCTAATAAACTGTGTCAAAAATAAAACGACATCTCTTCCCTCATCCATCTTATATGGTTCACTGTCATATATTTTTAAAATAACAGAAACCTTATGAGGAATTTTTTCCCTCAGTATAGAATAAATAGAAAAATCCTCAATTCTATCATCACAAATACTGCCCTTTTGATATTCCAAATTGCAGTATAATTTAAGAGCAAGCCTCGACTGACCGACACCATGCAAATACTTTGAAATAATATAATTATCCATATCGCTACTTTGAATAATCTCATAATACCGCTCTAAATCCGTGAGCATCCCACATGCATCCTCAAAATAATAATACGGAATTTTATTCCAGAGACAATATATTCCAAGGCTCCAATTATCCGAGGCAATATAAATCTTATCAAAGCTCGTAATTTTAGGCGCCCACCCTTCAAATTCTCTGCAAATATTTTTTATAACCGCCTCTATCTGCGATGAATTACTGCTCTTATCTAATTTTCCACCTCTTTTTTTCTTAAAACTCGCTTCTGGAACAACCAAAACTTCGTCAAATATTTGCAAATATTTTAAATTCTGTATAAAATGTTGCCTCTCTGGTTTTGGCGCATAATGTTCTGAAATCATCAATACAGCCTCTTCCTTTTCGTGATAAGCCAATCTATGCACAATACAACATAAAACCTGATATACAGATACGCCATGGTATAATACTCGCATCCCATCTTTCCTCTCTTAATAGCTATTTTTATTTTCATTATACGCCTTTTTTTATTTTTTTAAAGATATAAAAACTCTCCAGGCTTAAATTTCCTCCAAGCCTGGAGAGTTTTCTATCCTCTACATTATATTTTACTCACCAATCATACTCTGGTATAAATCTTCATAAACTTTAGCGGAGCGCTCCCATGAAAAATCTGCTTTCATTCCACGTTTTATAATCTGTCCCCACTCTTTTTTATGCTCTTTGAATACAGATTTCGCATAATTAATCGTATAGAGCATATCATGCGCATTATAATTCGTAAAACTAAAGCCAGTTCCTATATTCTCATATTCATTATATGGGGAAACAGTATCCTTTAATCCTCCTGTCTCACGTACAATTGGAACTGTACCATAGCGAAGTGCCATCAACTGGCAAAGTCCACATGGCTCAAAATTAGATGGCATCAAGATAGCATCTGCACCGGCATAAATTCGTTTAGATAACTCATCGGAATAGCAAATATTGGCAGATACGATATTCGGATACTTGTATGCATAGTATCGGAACATATTCTCATATCTGGAATCACCTGTTCCAAGTACGACAAACTGCATATCATCACAACAAATATCATCCATCACACAGTCAATCAAATCGAGTCCCTTCTGGTCTGTCAGTCGTGAAATAATGGCAATGACAAACTTATCTGGGTCCTGTGGAAGTCCCAACTGCTTTTGAAGCTGTAATTTATTCTTTACTTTCTCTGTGTCTACATTATCGATAGAGTAAGGGGCAACAATCTGGGCATCTGTGGCAGGATTATAAATATCATAATCAATACCGTTTACAATGCCGCTAAGCTCATGACTTCTCGCTCTCAAAAGACCATCCAGCTTCTCACCATAATATGGCATCTGAATCTCTAAGGCGTACGTATCACTCACAGTTGTGATATGGTCCGCATATACCAGACCACCTTTTAGCATATTTCCGCCGCCATAACATTCCAGCTTATCTGCTGTAATCAAATCGTATGGAAGACCAGCGATATCCCTTAACTCCTCCGGTCCTGTCACGCCCTGGAATCGCAAATTATGAATTGTCATAATAGATTTGATTCCCTGATAAAATGGATTATCCGAAAAAATTGTCTTTAAATATACTGGAACAAGTCCTGACTGCCAGTCATGACAGTGAATCAAATCTGGGCGAAATCCGATCGTCGGTAAAATAGAGAGGGCTGCCTTACAGAAATAGCAAAATTTCTCAACATCTGCATAAATGGATGTATAAGGAGTATCTCCCCAAAAATATTCTTCGTTATCAATAAAATAAAATGTAATTCCATCATAAACATACTGCATAATTCCAACGTATTTGGTACGCCAAGCTAGTTCCATATAGAAATGATCTACATACTGCATTCCTTCTTTAAATTCCGGCTTAATACATGCGTAGTTTGGTAATACTACTCTCACGTCATATTTTTCTTTATCAAATCTCTTTGGGAGTGTTCCGACAACATCTGCCAGTCCTCCCGTCTTGATAAAAGGTACGCTCTCTGATGCAATAAAAAGTATGTTTTTCATAGTTACCCTCCATTTGTAAAAGTTATATTTACTATCCAAGTTATATTTTACTTGGATTAGTGAAAAATTATCACATTATGCAAACATTATAGCATAAAATATACTTTTTGCACAACTATTTTGTGGAAAATTCTCGTATTTTTTACAAAATTCAGGTAGTTTTTCTCTCAAATTTCAAATTTTTATCTACACAATTTTAACAAAATTCCTCTTCTCTCTATGTATGTGTCAATTTCAGTTGCTTATAATATGTTTTTCTAAAATTTTCCTAAAAATGATTCTATCTAGAATTTATATCTCCCTCTCAAACTGCATCTTATACATGGATACGATACTCTAATCTAAGCTTATCTGCAATCAATGCGATAAATTCAGAATTCGTTGGCTTCCCTCTTCCTGCGCTAATCGTATACCCAAACATCTCCTCAAGCACATCAATCTTACCCTTATTCCATGCCACTTCAATCGCATGCCGAATTGCTCTCTCCACACTGCTTGAGGTTGTCTTATATTTTTTTGCTATCGTTGGATAGAGAAGCTTTGTAATATAGTTTAACATTTTTATATCCTGAATAGTCATGATAATTCCATCTCTCACATACTGATATCCCTTTATATGTGCTGGAATTCCTATCTCCCGGATAATTTCTGTGATATCCGCCTCAATCTGACTCATTCTCTCATCTTCCATGACAGAATCTCCGTAAGATTTCGCTGGATAGAGAAATTTTTCTTCTACTTTCCCATTCCTCATTGCGATTTGTAAGATTCGATTATAAATATTTTCAATATTATACGGCTTCAAAATAAAATAATCTGCTCCTAATTGACATGCACATTCGATTAAATTTTCTGTGCTGATAGAAGTGACAAAGATAAAACTTGGAACTTCCTCCAAAAGCATCGTCTCATTTACTTTTTCTAAGACACCAAGACCATCTATTCCTGCTAATACAATATCCAGCAAGACAACATCTGGTTTTGTGCGTAAAATCGTAGTATATGCCGCTGTTCCATCCGATACAACAATCACCTCTTCAATCTCATCCTTTTCTTGCAAGAATTGTCTTAATTCTTCCGCAGAATTTTTATTGCTATCTGCCACTACTATTTTTAATCTTTCACTTATCATATTCTCCTCCTTATCTTATTCTTGACAACATACTCTCTTATTATAAACAAAATTTCTCCGTTTTTTCTGTTTTTTTCATAACTTGTCCTTTTTCTTAACTAACTAGGCAGTTATACAATAGAGACAGATTTTTCTGCATCCAAATCTAAAACATTTTTATACTCCAAACGAATTTTGTCAGCGATTAATGCAATAAATTCAGAGTTTGTTGGCTTGGCTTTTCCGTTTGTAATGACATATCCAAAAAGCTCCTCGATAGTATCTGTCTTCCCCCTATCCCATGCAACCTCAATCGCATGACGAATCGCCCTCTCCACACGACTCGGCGTTGTATGATATAGTTTTGCTATTGTTGGATATAATTGTTTTGTTATAGAATTAATAATATCGATATCCTTTACAACTAGGATAATCGCATCTCTTAAATACTGATACCCTTTGATATGAGCGGGAACTCCAATCTCGTGAATAATATTCGTCACGATAATCTCTAGGCGGTATGAAGTGCTCTGCCTTGGAATATCTAATTTTGAAGTCCGAATAAAGCTTTTTGTCTCTGTATCTTTGTACACTCCTGCTACATTTCTGATTTTCTTTAGCAGCATTTGATTGTCAAAAGGCTTTAACATAATATAAGAGACTCCTAAACGAAAAGCCTCTTCTGTAACATTTTCTTGTCCCATCGCGGTAAGTAAGATTACCGATGGTTTTTTTCTCAAATTTTCTTTTTTCACTCTCTCTAGTACACCGAGTCCATCTAGGTTTGGCATAATGACGTCCAAAATAACGACATCTGGCTCTTCTTTTTTGATGAGCTCCACCGCTTCCATTCCGTCTTTGGCATTTCCAATGACTTGCATATCCTCCTCGCAGGATACTACTTTCTCTAACGTATTTATCATTTTTATATTATCATCTGCTATTACAACACGAATTGTATTCATCCTTCACTCCTCCTGTTAATGTTATTTTTTACTCCGTTATTATACAATTTCTTCCAGCACCAAACAATAAATATCGTGTGAAATAATAAGACAAGAAAGAACGGGATTAGACAGTTGGTAAGGCTTTTTTGTTTTATTTTGTGAGATTTTTGTCGTTATTTTGAGAAAAATAGTGGTTTTTGGGGGAAGAAAATTTTTCTTTTTCTGCGTTTTTGGTTTTGGAGATAGGGGAATTTTTGAATTTTTCGTTGTCTTTCCTTGCAATAGGGAATTTGAGGGTGGAGATTTTTATGGGAGTTTATAGAAAAAAGGTTATCTATTTAGAAAAAGATTGGTTTTTCTAAATAGATAACCTTTTGGGATGAATTGGATGTTTTGAATATTTTAGATTTTTTAAATCCAGCTAAAGTCCCCGCCTGTGACAGCGAGGCTTAAGAGTCCATCCATTCTCTCGACTTCTTCTTCGCCCTCGATGATTTGCTGGAGGTAGGCAGTGTCTAGAATTTCTCCCAGGTCTTCGTCTGGTCCGATTTCATAGTCGATTTCGGCTTCGCAGTCTGGGCATGGGATTTTATCCAGTAGTTGGAGGGATAGAAATCTATTTTTACATTTTTTACATTCGTAATATCCACATTTTTTAGTTCCGTCTGGTACGTAGTACATTGTTTTTCCTCTTTTCTTTGTTTGGTTTTGTTTAGATTATAGTATATTTTGAGGGGATGTGCAATGGGGTGGTGGTTGGAAAATGAGTGGTGGGAGACGCAAAGAGAGTTGGGGGACAAATGTGGGGGGAATTGAGGGGAGACGCAAAGAGAGACCGGCGATATATGCTCTAAAAACACGTTCGTTCCCACGGTTTTTCGACATACGCTGATTTTTGCCGCTTCCCGCAAACTCGCGCCTTTGGCGCTCAAACAGTGCTCCAGCGACAAAGCTAAGTATATCGAAAAACCGCTCCACTCTCTATCGTTTTTAGAGCATATATCGCCGGTCTCTCTTCGCTGTGTATTGCTAAAACTAAATATTCTGAAAAATATAAGTTACAACATAAATTAACCATAAAATCTCAGAAAACTTATTGAAGTTACCGTATTTGCAAGTTGACAATCCATAGAGTTAGTGTTACAGTGTTAATGCAAAAATCTTATTATTTTAATAGAGAAAGAATAAATATACGAGGTAGAAAAGATGCAGGAATTAAAACCAATCAAAGAAGGAAAAGTAAGAGAAATCTATGATAATGGTGATAGCTTGATTATGGTTGCTACAGACCGTATTAGCTGCTATGATGTTATTTTGAATAATCAGGTGACGAAGAAGGGTACTGTGCTTACACAGATGTCTAAGTTCTGGTTTGATATGACAGAGGATATTTTACCAAATCATATGATTTCTGTCGATGTGAAAGATATGCCAGAGTTTTTCCAGCAGGAAAAGTTTGATGGAAATAGCATGATGTGTAAGAAGCTTGAGATGCTTCCAATTGAATGTATTGTCAGAGGATATATTACAGGAAGTGGATGGGCTAGTTATAAGAAAGATGGCACGGTATGTGGAATTAAGCTTCCAGAAGGGTTAAAAGAGTCTGATAAGCTTCCTGAGCCAATTTATACACCATCCACAAAGGCAGAAATTGGAGACCATGATGAAAATATTTCTTATGAGAAGAGCATCGAAGTATTGGAGAAACAATTCCCAGGAAAGGGAGAGGAATATGCCGCAAAGCTTCGTGACTGTACGATTGCCCTCTACAAGAAATGTGCAGAGTATGCATTGGAGAGAGGAATTATTATCGCAGATACAAAGTTTGAGTTTGGTTTGGATGAGAATGGCAATATCGTAATCGGTGATGAGATGCTTACACCTGACAGTTCTCGTTTTTGGCCGGCACAGGGATATGAACCAGGACATGGTCAGCCATCTTTTGATAAGCAGTTTGCACGTGACTGGTTGACATCCAATGAAGGACATGACTGGACATTGCCAGAGGAGATTGTGGATAAGACGATTGCAAAATATCTTCAGGCTTATGAAATGATTACTGGCAAGACATTATAAGAATATTTTCAGTAAAGAAAATATGCAATACAGTAAAAAATTAGAGGTATTATAAGAAAGCAAAATAAAGCTATCTTAATAATACCTCTTTTTTTCTATTTTTCATTAAAATATTTTTTATGAGTATCCGAAAATTTATTTAAAACTTTAGACTGATATAATTTTGATCTTCTATTAAAATTTTATTCCAATCCATTTTATTTTTCTTCCAATATGAAAAATTATTTCAACCAATCTAGTTTACTTATAAATTTTACTTTATCTTCATTTTGGTCTTTTTTTATTCTTCCTATTTCATAGCAAGAAATAAATTTATTAATATCTTCCTTTATCCTATAGGCGATATCTTTTTTGACGACGATAATGAGACCGACACCACAATTAAATGTTGACAACATCTCGGCATCATCCACTTTGCTTATTTCTTTTATAAACTTAAAAATAGGAAGTATTTTTAAGTTAGATAAGTCAATTTCAGCGCAAAAATTATCTGGAATGATTCGTTTTAAATTTCCCTCTATTCCTCCACCTGTAATATGAGCCATTCCTGTAATATATTCATGGTTTAATATAGATTTCAGTATCGGATAATACGCCGTATGAGGCTTCATAATGGAATCTAAAAATGTTTCGCCATCTATATATTCTTTTTTAATCTCAGGATATAAATCCATCAACATTCTTACCAAGGAATACCCATTTGTATGCAATCCGTTTGATGCTACTGCTAATATGATATCTCCTTCATTCATCTTACTTCCGTCTATAATAGATTCTTTATCTACCGCTCCAGCTATACTCGAGGTCAATACATATACGCCTTTATCTACGACCTGTGGCTGTATCGAAGTTTCTCCTCCAATCAAAACACAATTATTTTCCTTACAGGCATCTGACACTCCTTTTACCAGACTTTTAATTGTATCTTTTTCTGCTTTTCCACATACTATTGTATCCAAAACAGCCAGTGGTCTAGCGTTCATAACAATAATATCATTTACTAAATGATTTATCATATCATGACAGATGGACTCGGTATATCCATATTCAATCGCCAATTTCTGCTTAGAGCCAGGTTCCTCTGCTTTTAAAACTAATACAGGATTCTTGATATCATCAAATTTGAAATCGTATAAGGAAGCAAATGCCCCCATTTTATTTAATACTCTCTCATCTCCTATTGACACATATTTACTCATTTCATTTTTAATGGAATCAGTATATGAAATATCTACTCCTGCTTTGCTGTATGAAACATTTCTATTTTCTTTTCCATTCAAAATCTCCTCTACATTTACTCCCAATTCTTTGGAGAGCTGTATGAGAATATCTGTTCCTGGCATAGCGATTCCTTTTTCCCATTTAGAAATCGCTTGAAACGAAATATTTAACTTTTCCGCCAATTGTTTTTGCGTCATTCCTCGTTTTTTTCTTTTTTCGGCAATAAAACATCCAATTTGAAGATTATTCTGCATCTGTACCTCCTTTTTTATCTGATTTATCTTTCTTTTTATAGTTTACCTAATCTTCCTTATCTGTTCAATAACCAATTTGAATACTTTTATCTTTATAATTCAACCAACAGTAGAATTTTGTCATCTTAATGATTTAGCATATTCTCAATGAATATCCCATATCCCCTCGTCGGGTCGTTGACAAACACATGTGTCACTGCTCCGATTAGCTTTCCATTTTGAATAATTGGGGAGCCACTCATTCCCTGCACGATTCCGTTTGTCTGTGCGAGAAGTCTCTCATCTGTGATAGAGATTTTCATTCCTTTTAACATATTTTCATCGCTCTTATCAATCTCCTCGATACTTATCTCATAATCCTTGCAACTTCCATCAATATAAGAGCGAATATATGCCTTTCCTTTTTTGACTTCTTTTTTGGACCCCACCTCCATCTCTTCTTTGTTAATATTTTCCAAGTTTTTTCCATTTATCGTTCCGTAGATACCATATTTTGTATTATTTTTAATTTCACCCATCTTGTTTAAATCAGAATAATGAATCTGTCCGATAATCTCTCCCGGTGTTCCTTTTTTTCCTTTTTGAATGGAAAATATATCCGCTTTATAGAGGGAGCCCTTTTTTATATCCATCTTTTCCTCTGTATCCATATCGCTGATTCCATGTCCTAATGCGCCAAAATTATTTCCATCAATATAGGTCATTGTTCCTAAGCCCTGTGTATTATCTCGAACCCATGCACCAATTTTATAGCTTTTATCTTCTTTTACCTCAATTGGCTTTAATTTTACCTCCACCTTTTTTCCATCCCTAACTAAATGAAAGACCGTCGCTTTTCCTTTTGTCGTATTCAATACTTTTATAAGCTCCTTTTTATTCTCGATTGGAGTAAGGCCAACCTGAGTAATATAATCACCCGCCCGCAAAATATTTTTAGCTGGCTCATAGTTTAATCCGTCGCTTGAGGTAATCGCCTGTGTGCCAAGAACAAGAACTCCCTTTGTCTCCACATAAATTCCTATCGTAAAACCTCCAGGAATCACCTTTTTTGTCCCCGTCGATACATTTGCTGAAATCTCCTTCGCCTCAGTCGATTTTTTTGAATAAGTATGATATCCCACAAGTATAATAAGTAAAAAATTACATAATAATAAGAGAAATAGTATCTTTTTATACTGTCTTTTTTTCTCACTTAGTTGACTCATTTTACTCTCTCCTTCCTCTTTTGCAATCACTAGCTTTCATAAACGGTTATTTGCCTTATATTTTGAGATTTTTATAGAAAAAAGCTTAGCACTATTGATTAGTACTAAGCTTTCTATCTGTATTATATGAACTTTCTTTTGCCTAAAACCAGTCTTTTTTTACTGCTTCTGCCATTTCTTTCATCTCTTTTGCACTCTCTAAGACGGTATCTATTATCTCAACACCGCTAATTAAGCGAGCAATCTCTCGAATGCTATTTTCTTCCTCTAGCGCAATGATGGAAGTGGAAGTTTTTTCATTAAATATATGATAAGACGATGTTGGGGTCAAAAAGTCTTTTGACCCCTATGATACCGAATTTATGCTAAAAAATATTTTAACATATCCTGATACGTTACCAGTACTACATTTCCTAATTCACTTGCCATATCGATACATCCCTTTGTAAATCCAGTTTTTGCAAATAGATATAATATTGTTTTCGTATAATGAAATAAATGACTTCGCCCAATCAATGTCTCTAGCACTCCCAAGTCAACCTTTTCATTTGTCCATTTACACTCGCCAAACAAGGCTGTATTCTTATCTTGTTCACCCATAATATCGATTTCTGTCTGTTTATGAGTGGTAGAATCTGTGCCCCACCATCGTCCAAGCTCTGCAAACTCTATCGGTGACTCTCCATTTAATAATCGTTTCCAGAGATATTGTTTACAAATATCTTCAAAAACTTTCCCCATATAATCGGATAAATATGGTTCAATACGTCGATAAGCCAAATCAACAGCACCCCGAGCAATAATGGAACTATTCTCTGGCACAAATCGATACCAAAACCGAAACATATTATCATCGATGGAATAGATAGACTTGCGAGAAGTTTTTTCACCATAAGGTGACTCTCTTTTCACTAATCCCAATGCCACTAAGTTTTTCAAATAATTTGTACAAGTGCTAGTATCTTCTCCAATCTTAGAGGAAATTTCTGACATACGAGAAGCACCGCGAGCAATAGCAGTAATAATAGCATTATATAACGCTGGCTCACGGACTTCCTGCTTTAATAAATTTTCTGGCTCCTCAAATAAAGACGAGGTGGGATTTAAAAAAGTATTTTTAATATTTTCCTCAACACTTATCTCGTCATTCATTTGTAATAAATATTGTGGAGTACCGCCGACTATACCATAAATAAAAGCCTTATCTTCATCTGAAAAACGATAAAAATATCGGCAAGTATCCTCAAAATCAAACGGAAGAAGCTTCATCTGAGCAGTTCGTCTGCCATATACTGGCGCTTTATAAGCTAATACCTGGTCCTCCATATAAGACATAGAAGAACCGCAAAGAATTAGCATCAATTTGGTAGTATCTTTATACTTGTCAATCAATAATTGCAAAGTTGAGGCAAGGCTCTTATCAGAGCGAGCTATATAAGGATACTCATCAATAGCAAGAATAATACGCTCCCTCTCAGACAGTTTAAACACATGCTCTAATGCATCTTGAAAAGATAAAAAGGATGTTTTTGTCTCAATACCTGTTTCAAATTCAATAATATTCCTACTAAGATTCTCCAAATTCTGCCTAGCATTACTCTCAACGCCCATAAAATAAATCGCTTTTTTGTCACTAATAAACTGATTAATTAATGCTGTCTTACCTACCCGTCTGCGACCATAAATAACTACAAATTCAAATTTTTTCGATTGATATAATCTATTTAGCGATATCATCTCTTGCTCTCTGCCAATGAACATACTATTCCCTCCTCATTTTATTGTGGATATAGTATATCATCTTATTGAAATTTAGTCAATTATACTTTAGTTATTTATACTTTAGTTATTTATACTTTACTTATTTGTGTTTTACCATTTTTAACTTTACTGCTTCTGCCATTTCTTTCATCTCTTTTGCACTCTCTAAGACGGTATCTGTTATCTCAACACCGCTAATTAAGCGAGCAATCTCTCGAATGCTATTTTCTTCCTCTAGCGCAATGATGGAAGTGGAAGTTTTTTCATTTGAGGCGGATTTCTCAATTAGGAAATGGGTATCTGCCATCGCGGCAATCTGTGGAAGATGCGTGATAGATATAACCTGATGTCTCTTGGCAATATATGCCATTTTCTCGGATACTTTCTGAGCAGTTCTCCCGCTGATTCCCACATCAATCTCATCAAAAATCAATGTATCAATCGCATCGACATCCGCCAAGATAGACTTTATCGCGAGCATAATTCTTGAGAGCTCACCGCCTGATGCAACTTCATTTAATGGTTTTATTTTTTCTCCTGGATTAGTTGAAATCAAAAATCCTGCATCATCCATTCCATTTTTTGTAATATCAGATAACGGCTCAAACTGGATTTCAAATTGAACATCCAAGAAATTTAGGTCAATCAATGCCTCTTTGATTTTTTGCTCCAATACTTTGGCGATTTTTTTCCTCTTTTTAGTCAGCTGCTCGCATAATTCAAGCAAAGAAGCTCTCTCTTTTTTATACTGGCTTTCTAAATCAGAAATATACTGCTCATAGTTTTTTAATTGCTCTAATCGTTTCTTTTTTTCTTTTTGATAGGATAAAATCTTCTCGATGGAATCTCCGTACTTCGCCTTTAATCGGTCAATTACCTCTAATCGCTGTCTTGTCTGTTCAAAATCACTCTCGTCAAATTCCATTTTTTGCATATAGGAGGAGAGGTCTCGATTAAAATCATTTAGAAGCTCCTCGATTGTCTCAAGCTGGCTATGTAAACCAGAAATTTCCTCATCATATTCTTCTATCTGTATCAGCTGCCTGATTGCCATACCGATTGTATTGCCCGCTCCCTGATTATCGTATCCTGTCTGCTCATAGCAGTTTGACAAGACCTCCGCCATCTCCTTTGCGTTTGACATCAGCATAAAATCCTTCTCAAGCTGAATATCTTCTCCCACCTGCAAACTAGCTTCCTCGATATCTTTTATCTCAAACTCAATAAAACTGATTTCTCGAAGTCTCTCCTCCTCGGCCAATCGTCCCTCTTTTAATTTTTTTTCGAGATTTTTATAAGTACTATATCGATTTTCAATCTCCTCTTTTATCGGAGCAATCTCGTCTTTTCCATAATAATCTAGAATTTCTAGATGCTTCTTTTTTTGCAGAAGAGATTGATGTTCATGTTGCCCATGGATGTCCAAGAGCATACTAGAAACTTCTCGAAGCTTTCCTAACGTGACTGTTCTATCGTTAATCTTTGCGATACTTCTTCCATGCGTAATTTTTCGACTGACAATTAAAGTTCCATCCTCCTCAAATGGAATATCAAGTTCCTCGATTTTTCTTTTCGTCTCCTCATCCTTCACCCAAAAGACAAGCTCACAAAGGGCATAATCTGCCCCTGTACGAATCATATCTTTTCCTATCTTTTTCCCAAAGGCGGCATTGATGGACCCGATAATAATGGACTTTCCTGCTCCCGTCTCACCTGTCAAGATATTTAGTTTATCAGAAAAATCCACCTCGATTTCCTCTATTAATGCCAAATTTTTTACGTGTAACTGCATTAACATAATTCGTACTCCTTGTCTATTACTTCTTGCCTTCTTCTTTTTTAGAGATTACTTTTCCAATACTTGATACTATCTCTTTTGCCATCTCATTATCTCTCGCCACACACATCACCGTGTCATCTCCCGCAATGGAGCCGACAACACCAGGAATATCGAGAGAGTCGATCGCCGCTGCACATGCCATCGCCATTCCAGATACCGTCTTTAGCACAATGATATTTTGCGCAATTTCCATAGAAATAATGGCATCCGATAAAACTCTCTTATATTTTTTCGTCGTATGATAATCTTGGTTTTGCAGTACAATATACTTTTGTTTGCCTCCCTGATAGGCAAGCTTTGTAAGCTTCATCTCCCTGATATCTCTTGAGATTGTCGCCTGAGTCGCATTAAAACCAGCTTCCACTAATTTTTCCGCCAACTCATCTTGCGTCTCAATATCATAATTTTCTATAATTTCTATAATTTTCGCCTGTCGCTGTGCTTTCATTTAAGCCTCCTTCTAATCGTTTTTCATTTTTGTCCTCAAAATTTCAGCAAAACTCTTACTGCGTATTTTTACCAGCTGAACTGTCTTTTCCTCCCGCTCAATATAAAATCTCTGTCCCGGCTCTAGTCGAATTGCCATCTGACCGTCAATCGTGACAATCGCCTCCTCTTTTTGACTTTTTCTAAGTCTTCCCACCTCAACCTCGATTTTATCATTCTTTGATAAAACAACACTTCGATTGGCGAGAGAATGAGGACAGACCGGAGTGACAAGGATGACATTGCAGGCTGGATTGACAATCGGTCCTCCTGCGGAGAGATTATAACCCGTAGAGCCTGTCGCAGTTGAGATAATCACACCGTCTGAGTGATATGTATCCAGCCAGTCCCCATTTGCAAAGACATTATATTCGATAATACGGGAATATCCACTTCTGGCGATAACGACATCATTTAGAGCGGACCACTGGTTTTGCACTTTTCCTGCCTTATCCTTAATATATCCTCTTAGCATCATTCTCTTTTCGATTGTATAATCTCCATTTAAGAGATGATTCAACGTCTCGTCCAAATCTGCAACCTCAATATCTGCCAAAAATCCAAGTGTCCCGAGATTAATTCCAACCATCGGAAGCTTCCTGTCAAGCAAAAATCTTGCCGCCATCAAAAAGGTGCCATCTCCTCCTATGACGAGGGCGCAATCTAAATTTTGTGGTAAATCTAACGCAGTCTCATACTTTGCTCCTAGATTGGTCATAATCGTACAGCTTGTTCCATTTCTCTCCAAATGAGCCTTGACGGATTTTGTCACTGCCAAATCCTTATCTTTTAACTCATTTGTGATAATCAAAAAATTTTTCATCCCTCACTGCTCCTTCTTAGAATGGGAAAGAGCCTGATGGGATAATGCCACAACTTCCCCACATTTTCCCTTATCAATTCGGTTCACTGGATTCTTCTCTTTTTTCAGATGAAGAAGGTATTCGATATTTCCCTCTGGTCCCTTAATCGGAGAGTAATCCAAATGTAAGAGAGAAAATCCAATCGACTCTGCATAATTCATAATCATCTCGATGACTTCCCTATGTACATTGTCATCTCTCACAACTCCTTTTTTTCCAACCTTCTCTCTGCCAGCCTCAAACTGCGGCTTAATCAGGCATACGACCTCTCCATCTTCCTCTAATACATTCTTTACTGGAAGCAAGATTTTAGTCAGAGAGATAAAGGAGACATCGATGGACACAAACTGAGCTAACTCATCGATATCCTCTCTCGTCACATATCTCATATTCGTCTTTTCCATACAGACAACTCTCTTGTCATTTCGAAGCTTCCAGTCTAGCTGACCTCTTCCGACATCAATGGAATATACTTTCCTCGCCCCGTTTAGGAGCATACAATGTGTAAATCCTCCCGTGGAAGCTCCCACATCCATACATACTTTATCCCTCAAGTCAAGGTCAAACTCTTCCATCGCTTTCTCAAGTTTTAAACCACCTCGACTCACGTATTTTAGGGTATTTCCCTTTATCTCAATCGGCAGACTCTCCTCAAACATAGAGCCAGCCTTATCTTCCTTCTGACCATCTACATACACGATTCCAGACATAATAATTGCCTTAGCCTTCTCCCTAGACGGAGCCAGCTGTCTTTTCACTAGTAATACGTCTAATCGCTCCTTCATATCTCTTTCTCCTCTTTCCAGCTTTTTCTTACTTTATCTGCAATTGCCTCCTTAGAAAGACCATAAACTTCTTTTAACTTTTCCACATCTCCATGCTCTAAAAAAATATCTGGCAGACAAATCGACTCTAATCTCGCTTTTGGACCAATCTCACATAAATACTGTGCAACCTGCTGCCCAAAACCACCTGTTTTTATATTTTCCTCCACAGTTATAATCACATCATGCGTTTCATTTAAGTTTGCAATTAATTCTTTATCCATCGGTTTTATAAATCTGACATTGACAAAAGTAGGATTTATCTCTTCTGTCTTAAGCAAATCCAACGCCTCTTTTGTCGTCTTTACCATAGAGCCTATCGCAAGAATGGCGACCTTCTCACCCTCCTTTATGACCTCGCTCTTTCCATATACAATCTTCTCTTTATATTCTTTTAAACCGTAATAGGCAGTTCCTCTTGGATACTTAATCGCAATCGGTCCGTCAAAATGAATACAAAAATCCAATAATCTAGACATCTCATACCGATTCTTCGGTGCGACAACGGTCAGTCCAGGGATACTCGATAAATAAGAAATATCATAAATTCCCTGATGCGTCTCACCGTCTTTTCCGACAATTCCAGAGCGGTCTAGAGCAAAGACAACCGGAAGATTTTGCATACAGACATCATGGAGAATCTGGTCATAGGCTCTTTGAAGAAAGGTCGAGTACACAGCAAAAACAGGCTTCATCCCTGCCGCCGCCATCCCCGCCGCAAAAGTAACCGCATGTTCCTCCGCAATTCCCACATCGAAAAATCTATCTGGAAATCTCTTGGCAAAATCAGAAAGACCAGTTCCACTCTCCATCGCAGCTGTAATTGCCACAATTCTCTCATCTTTTAGCGCAAAATCTACTATCTTCCTCGCAAAAATATCAGTATAAGTAGATAACTCTTTTTTCTTTAACGGATTTCCCGTCTTTGGGTCAAACGGGTCGACGCCGTGAAACTTAGAAGGATTCTCCTGCGCTGGTCCATACCCAGCTCCCTTATCCGTGAGAACATGGATAAGAACAGGAGCCCCCATTCGCCTAGCTCCCTTAATCGCCCTCACGATATCAGATATATTCGAGCCATCAATCGGACCGATATACTCGATCCCCATCTCCTCAAATAAAAGTCCCTCTCTCATAAGCATCTGCCGAATAGAATCCTTAGACTTTTTCATCGTCTTTGCAATCCCCTCACCGACATTTGGAATTCCCATCAAGCGTTTCTCGAGGTTCTCCTTAAAATCCATATATTTCATATCAGAGCGCAGATGCGCTAAATACTTTGACATTCCTCCGACATTCTCCGATATAGACATTTTATTATCATTTAAAATGACAATCATTCCCTTTTTATTTTTGCGAAGCTTCGCCATATTATTGAGGGCTTCATACGCCATACCGCCCGAGAGAGCGCCATCCCCGATTACTGCGACAATCGTCTCATCTGTGCCTCTTAAGTCTCTCGCCTGAGCCATTCCAAGTGCAGCCGAGATAGAGGTGGAGCTATGTCCAGTTCCAAATGCGTCACAGTCACTCTCATAAATTCTTGGAAAACCACAAAGTCCCTTATACTGTCTTAATGTATCAAATCTATCCTTTCTTCCTGTCAAAATCTTATGCACATAAGATTGATGACCCACATCATATATAATCTTATCCTTTGGCAAATCAAGCGCCAGATGAAGTGCCATCGTAAGCTCCACAACACCGAGATTAGAAGCCAAATGACCACCTGTCTTACTCAATTTCTCCACTAAAAATTGACGAATCTCCTCCGCCAACTGTCCATATTGTTCTGGCTCAATCTTCTTTATATCATTTATTTTTTCTATCTTATCTAATAACTTTGTCATCTTTAGGTACCTCTTATCTTGAAAGTCCCGAACATAAAGTGTCAAAGGAGTCAAAGAGCCTTTTGACCCCAACATCATGACTTTAGTTTCTGCGGTCTACTAGATATAATAATAAATTTTTCAAAAATTCATTTTCAAAGGAAAAGCTATCTAAACTCAAAATTGCCTCCTCTGTTAATCTAGCTACTTCCTCCTTGGACTTTTCTAATCCATGTATTGTCACATACGTTACTTTCTCATTTTTCTCATCACTGTGAATTGGCTTTCCAAGCTCCTCCACCGTACTTGTAATATCTAAAATATCGTCCTGAATCTGGAAAGCGATTCCAATTTTCCTTGCAATCTGCTCTATCTTATCCACATCCTCCTGTGGTCTTCCAGCCAAGATGGCTCCAATCATCATCGACGCCTCCAAAAGAGCGCCCGTCTTTAACTCATAGATAAATTGAAGTTGCTCCATCGTCATCTGCTTTCCAGTAAGCTCCACATCCGCTGTCTGACCACCAATCATACCATAGATGCCTGGCTTTTTGGCAAGAACCAAAAACGCCCTCGCAACTCTCTCATCGCCAAGCCTGCCATCAAATGCCTTTCCCGCCGTCTCAAATGCATAGTTTAAAAGTCCATCGCCCGCCAAAATCGCCATAGCCTCTCCATATACAATATGAGCCGTCTTTCTCCCTCTTCGGTAATCGTCATTATCGAGTGCAGGCAAATCATCATGAATCAAAGAGTAAGTGTGAATCATCTCAATCGCCGCCATAAAAGGCTCCACGATATCCTCCTCGCCTCCAAAGAATCGATATGTCTCTTGCATCAACATCGGTCTTAGACGTTTTCCCCCTGCATTCATCGTATAATTCATCGCTTCTAAAACTGTTTTTTGAAATCCCTCTTCCTTTGGAAGATACTTTTCAATAACACTCTCTATCTGTCTTGCCTTTTCATTTATTTTTTGCTTCACTTTTATTCTTCTCCATTTTCTTTTAGTATAATCATTTCTTTTTCTACTGTGTCAAGCATAGTCTGACATTTTTCAAGTAATTTTACCCCTTTTTTATAATAAGTTAGAGAATCCGCCAAATTTGTCTCCTCCGACTCCAATTTTGCAATGATTTCCTCCAGTTCCTCGTACGCTTTCTCAACCGTAAACTTCGCTCTCGCCATGCGATACTCCATCCTTTCCCTCTCTTAGCTGGATTTTTATTATCTTGGCCTCCATGCTTCCGTCTTGCATCGTAATTTTAATCTTTTGCCCAGGCTCTGCCTCCGAGACAGAAGTAAGCATCTTCTCCTGTTCTGTCTCAATATATCCAAATCCACCTGCAAGCTTCTTCGCCGGAGACTTCGCCTCTATCTTCTGATAGTAGAGTTCTAATCGATGTCTCGTCAAAATCAACCGTCTCTCCATCGCAGCTTCCATTCGTCTCTCAAGGTCAAACAACCTCATCTTCTTTTCCTGTAAGGTAGACTCTGGATTTAGATACTCCAATCGGAAGGAGAGTTCCTCTTTTTTCGTTCTTGCGGCATCTAATTTCTGCCTCATAAGGTCATCTAACTTTCTCCTCGCTCCCAAAAAGCTCTGTGCATAGAGACTATAATCTGGGATAGCAAGCTCACACGCAGCAGACGGCGTCGCAGCTCTCAAATCAGCCGCATAATCGGCGATTGTCGTATCAATCTCGTGACCTGTCCCAGATATAATCGGCGTCTTAGCGTCAAAAATTGCTCTCGCCACAATTTCTTCATTAAACGGCCATAAATCCTCAATAGAGCCACCGCCTCGCCCGATAATAATCGTATCCATTCCCATCTTATCTAATATCTTAATTCCTTTTACAATCGCCTGAGCCGCATCCTTTCCCTGCACTTTCGCTGGATAAAGATAAAGCTGCACGTAGGGATTCCTTCTCCTTGCAATACTCCGAATATCTTGAATCGCCGCCCCAGTAGGCGCTGTCACGATTCCTACCTTCTTTGGGTAGGCAGGAATCTCTTTTTTTAACTCATGGTCAAACAGCCCCTCCTCATAGAGCTTTTGCTTTAGACGCTCAAACTCCTCATAGAGGGCACCAATTCCATCGAGCAAAATCTCTCTCGCATAAATCTGATACGTGCCATCTCTCTCGTAGACACTTAAATTCCCACTCACAATAACACTCTGACCATCACTCAATTGAAAATCCAATCCGCGTGCTCTATCTCCTGCAAACATAATGCAAGAAATCGCTCCTCTCTCATCTTTAAGAGAAAAATAAATATGACCAGAAGAATGATATTTGCAATTAGAGACCTCGCCTTTTATCGAGAGATTGCGAAGCACATAATCACTCTGAAACATACGCTTAATATATAAATTAATCTGTCCTACTGTATATACCTTTTTCATATATTCCCTCTAATTCACCGTTTTATCTGTCAAATAATTCGCCATTATATCAGTATGTCGCCGTGATATACTAATAGAAAAAGGGACTGTATAGAATTTGACAGTCCCCCTTTTTCTCTCATTTTCCTCTGTCCAACTGTCACTGTACATCTGCTATCATAGCAATTCTTCTTTTCTTAGATAAAACGAATATTATACGAGTTTTGCCAAGACTCCATTGACAAATCTCGGTGCATTTTCGTTGCAGTACTTCTTTGATAATTCCACTGCCTCGTTAATCGCAACTCCAGTTGGAATATCTTCATCTTTTTTAATCTCGTACACTGCTAAACGTAAAATGGCAAGTTCTGTCTTTCCAAGTCTCTCAATTCTCCAGCCTTTACAAATAGATAAGATTATCTCATCAATCTCCTTTAAGGAATCCAAAATGGCATCTATCTTATGTGTCATATACTGTCTATTTTCCTCCTTTATATTGGGGAAATCCTCAAAATACCATTCTATCTGCTCTCTTAATTCTTCCTCTGAATTAAACTCTATTCTAAAAATTAATTGAAATATTCTCTCTCTTATCTCGCTTCGTTTCATACTCTAACTCCGTTCTATTTTATCGTGCTGTGGAGATTATTCCTCTTCCTTTTGCGTTGCTATGCCAGAAATTTTGACATTCACTTCTTCCACAGTTAATCCTGTCATTGTCTCAATCGCAGATTTCACTCGCTCTTGTACGTTGCGACAAACCTTTGGGAGATTTACTCCATATGCCAATTCCAATGTGAGGTCTACTAAAACTTTTCCCTCTATCACCTGTACTTTGACACCTTTGGAGAGGCTTTTCATTCCAAGTTTGCTGACAATGCCGTTTGTGATATTGCCAGACATCTTCTCTACGCCATCTACTTCTGTCGCTGCAAGCGCTGCGATTATCGCAACAACTTCATCTGCGATTTGTACTTGTCCAAATTTTCCTTCTTCTATCTTATAAACTTTACTTGTTTCTTGTTCTTTGCTCATAAAAATAGGCCTCCTTTTTGTAAGATTCGTATTTCTTGTGAAACAATGAGATTGTTTCTTTGCCCGAAGGACGTAGAATGCGGGTCTTTTGGGCTTTTGGGGGAGAAATATTTAGGTAAGGGGAGGAGATGTTTAATGCCAAATGTTTGAGGGTTAGGGGCTGATTCTTGAGAACTGGGGTCTGAGGGTTGGCTCCTAAGGGTTGGCTCCTAACGCTGAGAGAGGAAATGGATATATGCCCCGCAAACACGTTCGTTCCCACGATTTTTCGACATACGCTGATATATGCCGCCTCCCGCAAACTCGCACCTACGGCGCTCAAACAGTGCTCCAGCGGCAAAGCTAAGTATATCGAAAAATCGCTCCACTCTCTATCGTTTTCGGGGCATATATCCATTTCCTCTCTCAGCTGTGTACTGGCAAAACACCTTAAATTTCCTCCTCGACTGTGTACTAGCGCTTGAAAGATACTTTTTCTTTCTTCCTCAGCTATATATTTCTATATATTAGTGAAACACTCTAATTTTCTCCTCAACTGTACACTAAAAAGATACTCTAACTTTCTTTCTCAACTGTATCCTAGTAAGACGCTTTATTTTTCTTTCTCAACCGTATCCTAGCAAGACACCTTATCTTTCTTTCTCGACTGTACACTGGAAAATACTCCAATTTTCTTTCTCAATTGCATTCTGGACAAAACACCCTAAAATCTAAATATTTCTAAAACTATACATTGTAAAATATATATTGTAAAGCAGTGAAACTGCTTTCTCAGCTACAGGATATATAATATAATATGCCCTATAATAGAGTATACTATTTTGCATAGTGTTATTTATATTATATCAAAATCCATTTTATTTGCAATCTTTTTCTTTACAATAATATGCGAAAAGCCCACTCTTTCAGGTGTGGGATGGATAGCACAAAAATGTTGAGTTTTTCAGTCCGTTATATATGAAAATAGGTTTTAACACGAGCCTTATGCTACCGCTAAGGAATACAAAGGTATTTTTAGTAGTGAAATTCTTATAGAAATTCATCCATTTTATATGCTTTCGAGTATATTTAGAAATGAACATATGTAAGAACAAGGCGTGCTTTAACCATTGAAGTGTCAGACAAGGTAGCGTAAAATTGTTATAAGTAAGAAAACAGGAAACTCATATTGAAACTATATAGTAGTTGTCCTTGCTTTGTTGCTGGAACATTATCGTTACCGTAGATGTAAGTTTGCAAAAAACGACATAATAAAAAAATAAAGTGTTTTGCCAGTACACAGCAAAGAGAGCCCGTCGATATGTCCTCGAAAAACGATAGAGAGTGGAGCGGTTTTTCGATATACTTAGCTTTGCCGCTGGAGCACTGTCTGAGCGCCAAAGGCGCAAGTTTGCGGGAGGCGGCATATATCGGCGTATGTCGAAAAACCGTGGGAACGAACGTGTTTTTCGAGGACATATCGACGGGCTCTCTTTGCGTCTCCTCCCACTACAACAGCAACTTTTCTTTGCGTCTACCTCCACTACAACAACAGACTCTCTTCGCATCCACAAATATAAAAAATATTAATTCGTAACCTTAAGAGTCGAAATCACCATATCACTCACTTTACAATCTGCAGTTCGAGTTACAATATCCTCTATCTGCGCTTTTTCAACACTGGAAAGTTCTTCCGCCTGTACACATACATCCACAGAACCATTTTGAATCGTCACAATGGAATTTAAAAATCCTTTTGAACCGAGAAGCTGCTCTGTAGCCGCCTCTTTTTCCATCGTATCAGAGAGAGCTGTCTTCTTTGCAACTGCCTCCTCTTTTTGTGCATTTGATACATTCGCATCCTCAATAATACTTTGCAGATTTTCTTTTGCCTTGGCGTAGGTCTGCTCTCTCTCCATTTTTGTACTTGCAATATAATTCGATACATTTGCGAAAGTAAGCACAGCCTCCCCAATCTGAGTATCTGTCGCCATTTCGCTCTCCTCTAAGCTATCCTTTACTGGGGCACTCACCTCGCTGTCATTGCTTGCCTGTGCATTTTCCCCCTCTGTGCTTGTTTCTTCTGTCTTTTCTAGCGCAGTATTATCCACTGTCTGCTCAATTACCTCCTGACTATCCTCCCCCTCCTTGACGACAGATAAATCTCTCCCTGAGAAATTTAAATATCCCGCCACTGCAATCATAACTGCCAAGGCTGTGATAAGCATTTGATTTTTCTTTACTCTAACTTTCATTTTCCTTCCTCCATCTTTAATACTTTTATTTTATTCACTTCCAAATGAAATAGAACTTGAACTGCCTCCGTCACCTCTTTTACAATCACTGGATTTCCTCCTCCTTCCAATACCACAACCACTCCTGCCACTTTCGGCTCTATCTCTTTTATTATGTATGGTTCCTGATTCCCGCTATTTTCCGTAAGAACCGTCTCCTCGTTTTCTTTTACTATATCATTGCTCTTTGTATCCTCCTTTAATTTTTCTTGCTCCGTCTGTGTATCTTTATTCAATACCGCCTCCTTCGAGGACTCTAATGTAAGCATGACCTCTACTTTTCCAACTCCCGAAATCGTCCTTAATGTCTTTTCAAGCTTACTCTCCATCGCCGTAATATAGGCATCATTTTCTGTCAGATTTACGCTGCTCTCTTCCTTATCGACTTGTGATTCCTGTTTTTGTGGCATACTGAGCACCAAAAGTAATATGCCAGCTGCCGCCATCAATAATATTTTAGGAAGACCAATTTCTTTTATCGAAAATCCTTTCTTTCCATTCTTTTCCATATATTCACTCCTGCATCTTTACATCTATATGAGAATCGTCAAGTTGATAGAAGTCTTTTATAATTTTTTTCACTTTCTCTCCCTCCCTCTCCTTTTCCAAAGACTCTCCCTCCTTCAAACTTTGCTGTTGCCCTTGAATCACCACTTCTATTTTATTAATTTTCTCCCTATTTTCTTCCTCTAAACTAATATCCACATTTTGAGAATACAATTTATAATTTTCTGCCTCCAAAATTTCCTTTATTTGTTGCTCTATCTGTGCCTCATATAACTCCTTCTTTCTCTTTGTTTCCCTTAGCCTTAACTGTTCACAGTCATCTTCTATCTGCCTTGTATCAATAGAAATAAATTGTTGCATCGCCTCTAAACTAATATTATCTTTAGAACCCAAAACCGTTGTAATTGGTTCTATAACCAAGAAAATAAGAAGAAAACCCACAAAAAGTTGTGTATAATTTTTATAATTATCACTCGGAATCAACTCAAGGGCAATCGAAGCTAAGAGTGAGAACAAAATAATATTTCTAACCCATGTATAAATAAACTCCAATATCCTTCTCACATCCTTTCTACCACCTTGCCAATCAATTCCATCCCACCAATACAACAATAATCATTTTACAATCCTTAGACTACCACTCAATTCTGTCTCTCCAATACACAGCTGAGAGAGGAGGCAGGGATATGCCCCAAAAACGATAGAGAGTGGAGCGATTTTTCGATATACTTAGCTTTGTCGCTGGAGCACTGTCTGAGCGCCAAAGGCGCGAGTTTGCGGGAGGCGACATATATCAGCGTATGTCGAAAAATCGTGGGAACGAACGTGTTTTTGGGACATATCCCTGCCTCCTCTCTCAGCGTCTCCCTTCTCCTCCCCGAATCTTCCTTCACACCTTCTGATTCGTACTCATCGCCGTCATTGCAATAACTAATAAAAAAAGTGCTCCACAAGATAAAAGCACATTCAACAATAATTTCCCACTCTCCCCCGCCGCATATAAGCACTGAATCAACCTCTTATCCGAGATTGGCTGGAGCAAAGCCGCTGCAATATAATAAGTTAAGACAAATAAAATCACCTTCAAAACAGGCACCGCCAAAATAATAATCAGGCAAAAAATCCCCGCCCCTCCGATACTATTTTTTATAATAACACTCGAGCCAACAATCGTACTTGTCACCGTTCCAAGAAGCTGACCCGCTCCTGGAATTGCATTCAACCCTTTTTGAATAACATTAACCCTCACCGAATCAGCAGCCGGCAAAATCATACTCTGAATCATATTCACCCCAAGGACAATCCCGACTACTCCCTTTAACACCTGAATAGACCCCTTCTTTATCAATTCCGTGAGCTTTGAAAAATGGTCCTCCTTTGCCATATTATTTGCGAGTTCCATAATCATATACATATAAATAAGAGGTACAATCCCCTTTAACATAACCCACTCACAGACACTAATAATAATCATAAAAAACTCATACATTGCAAGTGAAGTCGTCAATCCTGTGGACGCCGTAACTGCGAGACTATAAGATGGAATTAAAACTCTCATAAATGATAAAAGCTTTTCCATCACCTCGCTTACAATCGAAGACATCAAAAAAAAGGAGCTTAAAATCATCGTAAACATTAAAAGATAGGCTGCAAAAAATCCCGTCTCCCCCACATGCTGACTAAAAAACACATTGGAAAAATTAGAAAAAAAGGCCGCCATAATGGCAATAATCATAAGCTCCGCTATCATTTTTTGATTTGTTCTACATTCTCTCCCTATCTGACTTATAATCTCGCCTCCAATATCTTTCGCCACCTTTTTTATATCCCCAGCCATCAAATCTCTTACTACCTCTGAAAATGAAATCTTAATCTCACTTTCTTTTTCTAACTCTCTTTGCACATCAAATAATTGATATTCCTCCTCAATATCTATCCCCTCTTGCTCCACGATTGTATCTTCTGACTGCTCCAATTGATTTGACAAAGAAGGAGAAGAGATTGTCCACGCATCCACTTCAAAAGAGAAAAAAAATAGGACTATGCTACCTGTGATTAGTATTGTAGCTGTAAAAATAATAAAAAAAAACAATAATTGTTTGAAAGCATTCCTCCATTGACCAAAAATATGACAAAAACAACTTGAAAAACATAAATTATTTACTTTTAGAATTTTCATAAATAAAATCCCCGTCTTCTTATCTATTTCAAAAATTTATGAATCGTTTCGAGTAATGTGTTAATAATTGGCATACTAACTACTAAAATCGTCAGTTTTCCTATAATTTCCACCTGAGTGGCAATGGACTGATATCCTGCATCTTTGCAAAGATTTGAAGAAAATTCACATACATAGGCAATTCCAATTAGTTTTAAAAGAACAGATACATAGACAGGATTTATATTCATCAGACTCTGAATCGAGTTTAAAAACTCTACAATCACAGTCAATTTTTCCACTGCACAAAGTAAAAAAAGAAGACAAAGAGCAATGCTTAAAACAATTCCAAATTCTGGTTTATAGGTCTTTAGCTTTAGAGCAAGGAGACTTCCCACTACTCCGATTAAAGCTATGCGAATGATATCCATGTCAATCACCTTGACCTTTCTTTGATAAAATAAAAAAATATATATGCTTTATAAAAGAAAAAGTTTTTTCATACTATCAAATAAACTCTCAATATACGGAATCACCCAAGACAAAACAATAATCAATCCCGCCAAACTAACTAAAAAAGACTGTTCCTCTCTCCCAGAATGTTTTAGCACCTGTCCCAAAATAGTAACCAAAATCCCGACTGCTGCGATTTTAAAAATTAATTGGACCTCCATCTCCCTCCCCCCTGACGCTTAAACGAAATAAAAATCCATACCTCTAATTCTCTTCCCTTCCCCCATAAATTCCTTTGCTAACCTTTAAATCAAATAAGAATCAATACAAGCAAAATTCCACTACTAATGCCAAGACATTGATATACTCTTCCCTTTTTATAAAGTTCCTCCCGGCTCCTTTTTATCTCCTCCTCAAGCTGCTCCGCATAAAGATTCAAGCTGTCGAGTTGATTCTTTCCGTCCAAATATCCAAGGCTATTTCCAAGTTGCATAAGAGAGCCTTTATCATTTTTCGTAAGCTTTGCCTCCAAAAAAAGCTTATCCAATTTTTCTTTCCAAATCTCTGCCATTGTATTCTTTCTATTATCGAGCAATTCTCTCCCGACCGAACAAAAAAAATTAGAAAACGGCTGTTTTGTTCTATTGGAAATATTCAAGAACGCCTCTGGCAATGCTGTCTTTTTATACCGAATTTCTCCCTCTAAAATCTGCACAATTCTCTTTAACTCATAAAGCTGTTCTAGTCTTATTTTGCAACCATTAGAAAAATAAAATCCACCCAGATATCCTGATAAAATCACTAAGATACAGCCGAATATTTTTATCATTCTGTTCTTTCCCGAAAAAGCGGGTTCCCCATCGAATCAAAAATATTCTCAATTGTCCCGACTTCTCTTTTCCCACTCAAAATAATATAACGGTCAAACATTTTTTCCTCTAAAAGCTTGCGAATCACAGGCTTTCTCTTAATATCACCGATGGATTTTCCATGTACAGTCGCGATAAGTTTGCATCCACAGTTTAACACATACTCAATCGCCTCCAAATCCTCCCTCGTTCCAATCTCATCCACCGCAATCACCTTTGGCGACATAGAGCGAAGAAGCATAAGCATCCCAAGAGATTTTGGACAGCAGTCAAGAACATCCGTCCTCACCCCCAAATCATTTTGCGGTACACCGTGATAACAAGCTCCAATCTCCCCTCTCTCATCGACAACTCCCACCGTCAATCCTGGTCTCTCCTTTGTCCCGTCCGAGATAAGCCTTATCATATCCCGAAGTAACGTCGTCTTTCCACAACCTGGCGGTGAGATAATCATCGTATGACAGATTTTTCCCTCGTGAAAAATATATGGAAGAATCTTCTTCGCACATCCCTTCTTTTGATGGGCAAGCCGCACATTCAAAAAAGAGATATGCTTTACATTTTTTATCTTCTCCCCCTCCATCACAATCTTTCCAGCGAGACCAACTCGATGTCCTCCCTGAATGGTCAAAAATCCCTGTCTAATCTCATCTTCATAGGCATAGAGCGAATACTGACTCATATAATCTAATGTCTGTTCGATATCCTGTCTCGATACAATATAACTATCCTCTCGCTCTTTTGTCATATTCCCGGAAGGTTCTACGAAATATTCCTGATTTTTATATAAAACCATCAACGGCTCTTCTACTCGAAGTCGGATTTCTTGCAACTTATCCTCTTCTATTGTAAGATTTTGTAAAATTTCTTGTATCCTTTCTGAAAAAATAAACAGTACTTCCTCGTTCATACTCTCCTCCTCTTTCCACATTCCCTTTACCATTACTATATGTTCTACAAGAAGAATTATGACTATTATTTATGGAAAAGATAGTTTTTGGTGGGGTGGGGAGAGACGCAAAGAGAGCCAGGGATTATGTCCTCTGTAAACACGTTCGTTCCCACGGTTTTTCGACATACGCTGATTTTTGTCACTTCCCGCAAACTCGCAGCTACGCTGCTCAGACAGTGCTCCAGCGACAAAGCTAAGTATATCGAAAAACCGCTCCACTCTCTATCGTTTTCAGAGGACATAATCCCTGGCTCCCTTTGCTGTGTATTGGCAAAACTGAAAGAATTCTCATATTATTGTCTGAAGAATAGAATGATAAAAAATATAAGTTCTATCTCTTTTATATGCAATTATGTAATACTAATTTTATACATATGATGTTGGGGGCAAAAGGTCTTTTGCCCCCTATGATACCGAATTGCTCCGCACAATGTGCTCCCGCAATTCTCAAAAACATTCCTAATCCGCTCATTTTTCTCCGAAAAATGGCTACTTATTCCTGTTTTTGGCGGGTCTCAAGTTCAAAAATCCTCTTGCAAGCAAGCTTTCATCGGATTTTAGACCTTTTGACCCTGGTATCATACATATTTTCTTAACTATAAACAAAATAAACTAGAGAAAAAGTCACTCATCCACCCTCTCTAGTTTATTCTTCACCTCAAATATAATTTTATCTTATAAATCAAGCTTCCACTTAAAATACCAAGAATAGTAAATACCACATAAAATAAAAATACTTCATTCACAATATATCCCATATAAAATATTCCAAAAATAATATATATGAAAAATAATACAAATGATTTTATTATTTGCCATTTTATGTATTTACTACTTATTTTGTATTTTTGACTATACAGAAATGTCCATATAAATGAAGGAATGCATAGAAATACCTCCATTATCATTTCACAATCTCCTTCCATCTAATTCTATTTGCTATAACCAGTTCATCTAATTATTTTAACAAAATATGCCAAAAAGCCTACCACTTCTAACAAAACATAATAAAATAGCTATCGTTCACATCTTACCAGTTCAAAATAATAAATAAGAACACCATTATAATTACAGTTATAACTTCTCCTGTTATATACTTTTTAATTTTCTTTTCCTCATCTACTATTTCATATTCCACATTGCCTACTTGTCTCTTATCCAAGGTAGACATCGTTTTCTCTTCTCTATTTCTTTTTCCAGCTTCATATAATTTTGAATTTGTTCTATGTTCAGTAAAATCTTTATCCAAATAAAAAGCATCATATAACTGTTGCATATCCTGCCATCTATCTTTTCCCGACACAGCCAAGCCCTTCATCAAAGCCTCTTCTATATCAGGCTCTATGATGACTCCCAATTCTGATGGTCTTTTCACCGTGTCTTCAACTAATCGCTCTAAAGAATCTACTATCTTTTGTCCTGTAATCGCTCGATAAATCGTAGCACAGAGCGCATATACATCTGTCCATGGACCTTGCTTTCCCTTTGTTCTATATTGCTCCTCCGGCGCATAACCGGCTTTTAAAAGTACAGAAAAACTTTTCTCATCATCTATAAATTCCTTTGCCGCCCCAAAATCCAGCAATCTCACTTTTTTTCCATCATCCATAACCATAATATTATCCGGACTAATATCTCGATGAATCAATCCCTGTGTATGTACCTTGCTAAGAGCCTGAATCAAAGGCTTCATCAACTCTAAAACTGAATTTACCGACATATGATTCCCATATCTTTCAATTCTATCCAAATATTTACTCAAAGTCTCTCCAACTACATATTCCATTACAATATAAGCCGTCCCATTCTCTTGAAATAAATCTCGAACTTGAACAATCTCTGGCATATTATAAAATTTTCCTAAAATTTCTGCCTCATTTATAAATCTCTCTTTTCCATGCTCATACACTTGTCTTGTTTTTGCACCCAAACTCGAAACCATATTTGTATAATTACTGTCTCTCGTCACAAATCCATTTGGAAAATATTCTTTTATCGCCAATGGAATCCCCAAATTCAAATCACACCCAATATACGTAATTCCAAATCCGCCCTCCCCTAAAACTTTTCCAACTAAATATTTTCCATTTAAAATTGTCTGAGGTTTCAAATGATGAACCAAAGAATGATACTCACCTAAATCAAAACCACAATATGGACACACTCCCTCATCTTGTTTTTCCTTCATACAACCCAAACATAATAAATTTATATTTTTCATTCTTCTCTCTCTTTTTCATAACTCTCTATTAGCACCTACACCATTCAAAATTCCCTACAAATAACATAATATTTTTCTATCTAAAAATAGCAAAATCACATTCCAACTATCTAATAACTATCCCCACAAAAAAGAATCTTATAGGTTTTCGCCAGTACACAGCCAAGAGAGGTAGGAGATATGTCCTCGAAAAACGATAGAGAGTGGAGCGGTTTTTCGATAT
>JAUUSJ010000350.1 GCA_030841965.1 Blautia sp. | reverse complement strand
AAGCTAAGTATATCGAAAAACCGCTCCACTCTCTATCGTTTTTGGAGGACATATCTCTGCACTCTCTTCGCTGTGTACTGGCAAAACTTTATAAAATTTAAAGTTTTTTTATAAGAACAACTATTATATGATGTTGGGGTCAAAAGGTCTTTTGACCCTGGTATCATTATATAGTTTTAATATAATCTTTTCGCTTTTTTCACTTACAGAAATTTTATATTGTCTATAATCGCAGATATTCTTGAAATAAAGCTTTTGGTATGATAGAATGATAGTTAGTTATAGCTAACCAAATATCAAAAGGAGGATAGTTGTTCATGAAAAATCAATCTGAGATTAAAATGGGGACAAATGGAACCGAGTACAGAAGCTGGATGTCTAATCCTGTATTTTATGTATTTGGCGGATTAGCTGTTGTATCTATCATTCTCGCAATCATTTCATTTACAGTGATTCATATTGCTGTGCTTGGAGTTGTTTTCAGTATTGTGACAGTTGCCTTGCTTGTATTGCTTTTGTGGATGGCGTGGATTCGGAAGCAGTATGCGTTTGGCGGAGGAGAGATGATGGATAAAGTTCATCAGACGATTCTCTCTCAATTGGACTATGACGGAGAGGGAAGTCTGCTAGAAGTGGGGTGCGGTTCAGGAGCGTTATCGATTCGCTCAGCTTTGACATGGCCAAATGCAAAAATTGTAGGGGTTGACTATTGGGGCGCCATGTATAATTATAGCAAAGAGCTCTGCGAAAAAAATGCCAAGGCAGAGGGCGTTAGTTCTAGATGTGTTTTTCAGAGAGGAGACGCTAATCACCTGGAGTTTGCAGATGAAACCTTTGATGCAGTTATCAGCAATTATGTGTATCATAATATTACAGGTTCGGATAAGCATGATTTGCTATTAGAAAGCCTTCGAGTTCTGAAAAAAGGAGGAGTTTTTGCTCTGCATGATGCCATGAAACCTCAGATGTATAAAGATATGGATGGGTTTGTGAGGAAGTTAAAAGATATGGGCTATGAGGACGTACGTCTTGTCAATACTTCTGAGCTAATTTTTGGCTCAGAAAAGAGAGCTTCCATGATGATGCTCGGCAACTCTAAATTGCTTGTTGGTAAAAAGTAATAAAAGAAACTATTATTAGTAGAATATAGCAGAGAAAAATCAATTTTTGGAGTGTAAAAAAATACTTATACTAGGTTAATTAAAAAAATCGCTTGATTTTAGCAGAAATAAAATGCAAGATTAAGCGATTTTTTGTCGTTTTATGGCAATATATAAGTAAATAAATTAACACTAAAAGAGAAATTTTGGTGATAGCGTAAAATCTTTGCAGGTAAAAAAGAGAAGAATTTACATGGAAACTGTATAGCAGTTATACCTATAAAAAAGAATTTTATAGTGTTTTGCCAGTACACAGCGAAGAGAGGTAGGAGATATGTCCTCTAAA
>JAUUSJ010000349.1 GCA_030841965.1 Blautia sp. | reverse complement strand
CTAAGTATATCGAAAAACCGCTCCACTCTCTATCGTTTTTAGAGAACATATCTACAAACTCTCTTGGCTGTGTACTGGCAGAATACTAATATTATTAATGATTGTGTACTGGTAAAACACTATGAAATTCTTTTTTATAGGGATAATTGCCACCTAGTTTCAATATTCGTTCTCCGCTTTTTTACTTACAAAAATTTTATGCTATCATATTAATATGGAATTAACAGCTTAATTACGAATGCTATGACAATCCCAATCATTATCATAATAATTGAATCCTTGATAGTATCCCGTTTTAAAACTATTAATCCACTAAAAAAGACTATTAATTCCAAAATCGAGCGCATCCCAAAGTAAATCCATCCATAGACAAACGTCATATTGAATAAGACTGCAATTATCATGGCAGAAAGCATAAAAGATACTTTGCTTTTTCCTTTTGCATACCAACAAATAAATGCTAATAATGGAGAAATAATGGTAAATCCGAACCAAATCATTGCGTAACTTTGCGGAAAAAATCCAATCATAATTTTTGAATATAAATAGTAGCTTGTAACCATCCCTACAAAAAATACAAAAACATTGATTGACGCTCTAACTGAAGAATTACTATAAACCGAAATACAAACAGCAATGAACGCCCATATAGCAAACCGCCCAAAAAAATTTCTGATATCCAAATATTCAAATATATAAGGTAAATCATTACTTGCTGTATTATCTAAAAATTTTGAGAAAACTCCTAGAGCAATTCCCAAAAATAATATAGCAATCGTATTAATAATCTGTCTATTAATAGATATTGTCTTTTCTTTATATCGTATAGTATTCGCAAATAATCTCATTTTCTCTTCTCCCAATTACATATTTTCATCTCTTTCTTCCCAAAATATCGACTTATTCAATAACTTGAAAAACTAACGTCTCTCTCCATTTTTATCAAAATCATTTTTATAGTTTCACATAGAATTTTCTATATAATTTTATTTATCCTTGTTTTTTGCAAGAAATTCTTTTATCCAAACAATTATGATAGCAATTAATGCAAAACTCCCTGATAATATCCCTAATATTGTATCCAATGAATCTTCTAAACTTGGATGTTTCTCCATAAATTTCTTCACTTTATACCCCCTTCTTCTTTTACTTCCCTACTCAGACAACAGTTCGATTTACCTTTTTAATATAGCATACTATCATATCATTTACCACAAAAAACACGAGAGAACAGAAAATTTTTGTAAGTAAAAAAGCAGAAAACTCATATTGAAACTATGTAATAGTTGTCCTTATAAAAAAGAATTTTATAGTGTTTTACCAATACATAGTCATTAATAATATTAGTATTCTGCCAGTACACAGCCAAGAGAGTCCGTCGATATGTCCTCGAAAAACGATAGAGAGTGGAGCGGTTTTTCGATATACTTAGCTTTGCCGCTGGAGC
>JAUUSJ010000171.1 GCA_030841965.1 Blautia sp. | reverse complement strand
AGCGGCATAAATCGGCGTATGTCGAAAAACCGTGGGAACGAACGTGTTTTTAGAGAACATATCTGCGGTCTCTCTTCGCGTCTAATTCGTCTAATTCACCTAATTTGTCTATTTCCATTAGCCACCCAATACCCAACTTACAAAAATTTTATGCTATTGTTGGCGAGTAACTTATGAAAAAGGCAGATACCACACGAAATGACTAATAAAGAAAGGAAAAAACATCGTTAGGGAGGGAAACCTATGATTACTAATTTTGATTATTTAAAAAAAGAACCCAAATTCTCAGCCTTTGCAGATGTCGCTATATCTGCGGAGAAGATTATTTTAATGGATCCAGAGGCCAGTATAATAAATAGCCGCAGGGCAATGGAATTTGCTATAAAGTGGATGTATTCAGTAGATACGGAGTTAGAGATGCCATATCAGGATAATCTTCGGAGTTTGATGAACGCAGAAGATTATAGGCAAATTGTAGGTTTTGACATCTGGAAAAGAATGGATTATATACGACGATGTGGCAATAATGTTGCTCATAGTAGCAAGAAGTTAGGAAGAGATGAGGCAATGCTCTGTCTTGAAAATTTGTTTATTTATCTTGATTATATTGCGCACTGTTATTCAGACCAATATGAAGAGCATACTTTTAATAAAAACATAATAAATGCACGAAGAGAAAAAATAAAAACTTCAAAGTATAATGAAGAGACCATAAAACAGAAATTAGAAAAAGAACAAGAAAAATTAGCAAAACAAGAAGTCGATTTAAAGAAATTAATTGAGGAAAATAAATCCCTCAAAGAAGCATTGTCAGCACGAAGGCAAGAACAGCAATCAACATATGTTCCTAAGCCCCTTGATTTATCTGAATACAAAACGAGAAAGCTTTATATCGACTCTATGCTTGTGGATGCTGGTTGGACAGAGGGCAAGGACTGGTTTAATGAAGTTGAAGTTATTGGGATGCCTAACAAATCTGAGGTGGGATATGCAGATTATGTTCTTTATGATGATATGCATAGACCGCTTGCAGTTGTAGAGGCAAAGCGCACATGTGTGGATGTTTCAAAAGGAAGGCAACAAGCTAAATTATATGCAGATATACTTGAAGAAAAATACAAAAGGCGGCCAGTTATTTTTCTTACAAACGGATTTGAAACGCATATTATTGACGGACGGTATCCTGAAAGAAAATGTTCCGTTATTTATTCAAAGAGAGATTTGGAAAAGTGGTTTAATCTTTTGTCCATGAGGACAAGTTTGAAACATATTATAGTAGACAAAAATATTGCTGGCAGATACTATCAAGAGTCAGCGATAAAGTCTGTTTGTATGAGTTTTGATGAAAAAAATAGAAGAAAGGCATTGCTTGTTATGGCTACTGGTTCAGGTAAGACGAGGACTGTTATAGCTTTATGTGATGTATTACTAAAAGCTGGTTGGATTAAGAATATTTTATTTCTTGCAGACCGTAATTCACTAGTTACTCAGGCAAAGAGAAGTTTTGTAAACTTATTACCAAGTTTGTCTTGCACCAATTTGGTTGAAGAAAAGGATAACTATAATGCTCACTGTGTTTTCTCAACATATCAGACAATGATTCATTGCATTGATACAATAAATGATAGTGAAGGAAAATTGTTTACATGTGGGCATTTCGATTTGGTTATATGTGACGAAGCACATCGATCTATTTATAATAAATACAGAGATATATTTACATATTTTGATGCGCCTCTTGTGGGACTTACAGCTACCCCTAAAGATGAAATAGATAAGAATACATACGAAGTATTTGAATTGGAAAATGGTGTACCGACATATGGATATGATTTGGCACAGGCTGTTAAAGATGGATACTTAGTTGATTATATATCTGTAGAATCAAAGTTAAAATTCATTGAGCAAGGTATAGTGTATGATGAACTTTTCAAAGAAGATAAGGAAGTATATGAAGCCACTTTTGGAAATGAGGTTGGAGAAGTTCCAGGAGTAATCAGTTCTTCAGCGCTTAATACATGGATTTTTAATGAAGACACAATCCGTCAAGTTTTGAATATACTTATGACTGACGGAATAAAAATTGATTATGGTCAGAAATTAGGAAAAACTATTATTTTTGCAAAAAATCATGAACACGCTGAAAAGATATTAGAGGTTTTTCATAAAGAATATCCACATCTTCCAGATTTTGCAAAGGTAATAGATAATTATACGAATTATGCACAGAGTGCTATTGATGAATTTTCAGATTCAAAGAAAATGCCGCAGATTGCTATTTCCGTAGATATGTTAGATACGGGTATTGATGTTCCAGAAGTTGTAAACTTGGTATTTTTTAAAAAAGTAATGAGTAAAGCTAAATTTTGGCAAATGATAGGAAGAGGAACAAGACTTTGTCCTGCTTTATTGGATGGAGAGGATAAAGATAAATTTTATGTATTTGATTTTTGTGGAAACTTTGAATTTTTTAGAATGAATAAAGGTAAGGCAACAGCAAATATGATTGCTTTACAAGGAGCTATTTTCAATCTTAAATTTGAAATTTCTTATAAGTTACAAAGTATTGAATATCAAGTGGATAGGCTGATAGCATATAGAAAAGCTTTAGTTCAACAAATGTCAGAAAAAGTGAAGGAATTGCCGAGAGACAATTTTGCAGTAAGACAACATTTAAAATATGTCGATTTATATTCATCAGAAGATAACTATCAAACTCTGTCATATGAGGATACATTGCTTGTAAAAGAAGAAGTGGCACCTCTTATTTTGCCAGATGGGGATGAGGCAAATGCGGTTCGTTTTGATGCACTTATGTATGGAATAGAATTGGCATATTTAATGGGGAAAAAATACACAAAAGCACGTAGCGACCTTTTTAAAAGAGTGGATGGAATTGCTAGTATAGCCAATATTCCAGAAATTCAAGCACAATCAGACTTGATTCATAAGATTCTTAATACTGATTATGTAGATACTGCAGGAATTAATGAGTTCGAAGAAATACGAGAAAAACTTCGTAATCTTATAAAGTATATTCCTAAACGTCATATTCGTTATGATACGAATTTTGAAGATGATTTATTATCTATTGAGTGGAATGAATCAGAATTAGAAAATGATGAATTGAAAAACTATAAAGCAAAAGCTGAGTTCTATATTAGACAACATCAAGATAATATAGCGATTGCTAAGCTTAAAACCAATAGACCTCTTACAAGTACAGATATTGGAACACTAGAGGAAATATTATGGAAAGAAGTAGGAACAAAGCAGGATTATGAAAATGAATTTGGGACGAAGCCATTAGGTGAGTTTGTGCGAGAAATTGTAGGATTGGATATGAATGCCGCAAAGGAAGCATTTTCAGAGTATCTTACCGATGCAAATTTAGACAGTAGACAAATTTATTTTGTTAATCAGATTATAGAGTATATTGTCTATAACGGTACGATGAAAGATTTATCTGTATTACAAGAAGCCCCATTTACTGATCAGGGAAGTATCGTTGAGATATTTACGGATTTGAATGTTTGGATGGGAATCAGAAAAGTTATCGATAATATAAATTCTAATGCTGTTGCGTAATAAGGATATGTCAAAACCGTTAGAATGTGGACATATTATGAGAGATGAAAAAATGAATACAGAAATTAAGAAAACCACTATGGCGACAATCAGAGTGGTTTTCTTATACTTGTGAAGATACCCGACTAGAAAATTTCCTACTGTTTTATCCAGATTCCTACTTGATTTTTAATTGCCTTTGGTGTTTGTACATGATAAAATTAAAACAAGAATAAAGTAAATTGTATAGAGAAGAGTAGGAAATGTAATTTTGTATAGAATGGAGATATTGTATGAAGTGGAAGAAATTATTTGTGATGTATGTTCTGGAGAATGGATATGATTGTTATCGTAATAACACTGTTCGAAATTTAGAGGTGGAAGATGATATCATCAGCGCTGATGTGATAGGTATAGAGGACTACGAAGTTGAGATATTCTTAGACGACGGAGAGATTGCCGAGATGCATTGTTCCTGTCCGTATGCGACGAATATTGGAAAGTGCAGGCATATGGCTGCGGTACTATATAAATGGTCTGAAAATAATACTGAGGGAAATGTAGAGGATGAAAAATTATTATCTCGTTTTTATAATACTGTTAAGAAACAGACGACAAACGAGAAGGTTCATAACTATATCAAGAAAATAGATGATATTGCTGAATATTATTTTGGAAAAAATGATTTTATTAACTACTACGATGCAGACGATTTTATCTCGGAATTGAAAGCGATTGTCGATCAAGATGTATGTCACATAGTGAATCATGGAAATTACCTAGATGCGTTTGAAATGGTGAATTATATTTTTATTTTGATTGGTAATAGTGAGATAGATGATTCAAATAGAGGCATAGATATGCTGATGAATAGTATTTATCAGATATGGCTAGAATTGCTTTCCAAAGTAAGCACAGAAGACAAAAGGAAAATGTTTGATTGGTTTATTGCAAATGTCCGTGGTTCTGTTAGGCATTCTCTGGAAGAATGTATAGAAGATATAATTGAGGAAGGATTTGAAGAAAAAGAGTATGAGCAAGCAAAGTTGACTCTTATAGAAAATATGCTTGAAAAAATGGAGAAAGGGAACTCTGACTGGAATGGAGATTATGAGGTAGGCAAATGGGTAGTCAGATATTTGAAAATATTAGAGGGAAAAGAATCATCAAGACAACAGATCGAGGAAGTACGTAAAAAGTATTGGAATAATTTAGCTGTAAGAAAATATTGTATAGATGTGTATAGGGAGCAAAAAGAGTATAATCGTGTCCTTCAAGTATTGGATGAGAGTATAATATTGGACAAACAGGATAGAGATTTGGTTGTCAGATACAATGAAGATAAAAAGGAGATTTACCTTTTGCAGGGAAATAAGAATGCTTATATAGAGCAACTTTGGAAATTGGTGCTAGAATATAAAGCTGGAGATTTAGAATTATACAGAGAATTAAAGGAACAATACAGTGCTGAAGAATGGCTTATAAAGAGAGAAGAACTATTCAAAAAGCTTCCAGAACATGCGCATGTTGAAAGATTGTATAAGGAAGAAAAATTATATGATAGATTACTGACGTATGTATTAAATAGTTCTGAATTATATGCTTTGCAGGAGTATGAAGATGTTTTGGAAGAAGAATATCCAGAGCAGATACTGGGAAAATATAAAGACGAAGTCAATAAGATGGCAGTACATACAAGTAATAGAAAACAATATGTCCATATGGTATCATTGCTACAGAGAATGCAGCAGATAAAGGGCGGAACAAAAGTCGTTGTAGAAATCGTGGAAGATTGGAAGGAAAAGTATAAAAATCGTCCAGCTATGATGGATGAGTTGAGCAAACTATGAAAGCATAATTCTATTAAAAAACAGCTGAGAGTGTACGCAGAATAAGTATCTTTCCCAATACTTAGTATCATAAAAAATCGTACTTGTGGATATTTTGGGATAGTCATATAATTAAAGAAGTTCAAAAATATGACTTAATATAAGGAGGATGTTCACATGACAAATGTAGAAAAAGTAAACAAATTTTTAGATGAGGCAAAGACATTTTATTTCTTAACTACGGATGGAAATCAGCCGAAAGGTCGTCCGTTTGGATTTCATCTATTGGATGATGGTAAGTTATATTTTGGTTGTGGTACATTTAAGAATGTATTTTCACAGCTTACAAAGAATCCAAAGGTTGAGGTATTAGCAGTTATGGGTTCGGAATTTTTGCGCTATGATGGAAAGGTTAAGATTGTAAAAGACGAGGCTCTTCTTGAAAAAGTTCGTATAGCGTTGCCACAGATTATGGAGTTGTATGATAAAAACGGTTGGGAAATGGGACTTTTTTATCTTGAAGATGGTCACGCAGAAATCAGGGATATGATGGATTTAAAGGAAGAATTTGATGTATAATATATGAGGTGTCAAAATGGAGCGATTAATGGAAGTATTTGAGACAGATTCTACAATAGAAGAAAGATTTGGGAAATGCCCATATGCGACAGCACAGAGTTTAATTTCAGGGAAATGGGCTGTTTTGATTTTACATTATCTGGAAGACGGTCCGATTCGTTTCAACGAGCTCCAGCGGCTTATGCCGAAAATGACACACGCTACACTTTCTGTTCAATTAAAAAAACTTGTAGAAAATGGATTGGTAGAGCGAAAGCAATATGAGTCTATTCCACCCAAAGTGGAGTATTCTTTGACAGATATCGGTAAGAAATTTCACCCGGTAATAGATGCTTTACAAGAATGGGGACAGGAATATATCGATTATATGAAGAAATGACCGAGGAAATAATATTCCTTGACATATACCTTAAATATAAAAATACGGGGCATAGTGTGATAGCTATGCTCCGTATTTTTTGTGGTAAATTATATGGTAGTATGCTATACTTAAAGAAATAAATCGAACTATTGTGCTACTTAGTATTGCGAACAACTGCACTTATGGAAGGAGAAAAATGATATGTTAGAAGTGAAATTTTATGATACGGTTGACGATAAATTGTTGAAATTTGCAGTCATTATTTCACAGAACAAAGGCAAATGGGTATTTTGCAAACATAAGGAGAGAGATACTTATGAAGTCCCAGGAGGACATAGAGAAGAGGGAGAAAATATCCTAGAAACAGCTAGTAGAGAATTGCAGGAAGAAACTGGTGCAGTAAAATTTGATCTTAAACCAATATGTGTATATTCAGTTACAGGAAAGACGAGGGTAAGTAATACCGGTGAAGAGACATTTGGATTGCTATGTTTTGCTGATATAACTGAATTTTCAGGAGAATTACATAGCGAGATGGAGAAAGTTGTGTTGATGGATGAGTTGCCAGTAAATTGGACGTATCCATTGATACAGCCAAAGTTAATAGAAAAGTATTTGAATTTATGTAGAGAAATGATGTAGAGAAGAGGAAGGTGAAGACGAAAATTGATAAATAATACAGGTTTTAATAAGCAACAAACAATAAAATATCTAATTTCGACATTTGTGATTGCCTGGATTATGCAGATAGGTGTATCTATATTATATAATAATGGATATGCAATGGCAGGGCAATTTCTTATGGCAATTATGATGTTCGTACCATTATTTAGTGTTTTATTTTCTGGGTATAAGCTTACGGGTATGGGATGGAAACCACATATTAGGGGAAATATCAAGACATTTCTTATTGCATGGTTTGTGCCAGCACTTTTTACTGCCATCGGTGCAGCGTTATATTTTGCTGTATTTCCAGAGCATTTTGATATGAGCGGGAGTTATCTGGTAGAGAGCGTAGGAGCGAAAGCGTTAGAACAATTAGAGACACAAGGATTAACGTATCCTTTATATATTTTGATTTCCTCAGTAAGTTGCCTTACCTATGCGCCCCTTATCAATATGTTTTTTGCGATAGGAGAAGAAGCTGGATGGCGGGGATTTTTATATCCACAATTGAAGTTAAAATTTGGAAAAAGAAAAGGATTGCTACTTGGTGGAGTGATTTGGGGTATTTGGCATTGGCCGCTCATTTGGCTTATAGGATATGAGTATGGTACAGATTATATGGGATATCCAGTTACTGGAATGCTTGTTTTTTGTATCTTTACGATAACGGTAGGAATTTTATGCGATTGGCTGTACGAAAGAAGCCATATTATCTGGATTCCCGCCATTTTCCATGGAGCAATTAACGCAGCTGCCACCGTTCCTCTGGCAGTCTGCTTAACCAATACAGGAACTATGAGGTTACTTGGACCTGCTCCGATAGGGATACTTGCTGGATTGCCTTTTATATTGTTTGCTGTGGCAGTATTTTTGAAATTCAGAAAATAGAGATTTTTGAGATGAATAAAATATTGCTAAATAAATTTTCAAAATAGATTGATCATTTTAAACTATATAGTAATTGTCCTCATAAAAAACAATTTTATAGTGTCTTGCCAATACACAGCGAAGAGAGCTCGTCCATATGTCCTCTAAAAACGATAGAGAGTGGAGCGGTTTTTCGATATACTTA